>JAYYUU010000203.1:0-7459 GCA_036343835.1 Candidatus Latescibacterota bacterium
GCGGGGGATCGTAGACCATCCGGACCAGCGCCCACAATAGCACCGGAGCCGCCACCAACACCAACGCCACCTCCAACAGCCCGTCGTCAGGCGGCGACAATGCATCGAGTTCGAGCGCGGTCCCCATCAGTGCGAAAAAGAGCATAAAGGCCACCGGAGCTGCCCGGTGCAATAGCAAGCGCACCCGGCGGCTCCCAAGCCGCCCGGGCCCCTGGACCAGACCGACGGCCAGACCACAGGGCAAGGACATCAGCCCCCATTCCCCCACCACCACCGCGATGCAGAGAAAACCGCCCAAAAGACCGGTGACCAGCGTCGAAGCCGGGGCGGCGAACAGCCCCATCAGACGCAGCGCCAAGCCCAAACCTCCACCCGCTATAAGCGACAGCCAGACGCGGCCAGCCCACAGACTCGCGCCGGCTTCGACCACCGCCTCCCCCTCCAGCACCACCAGCACCCCACTCAACACCACCAGGGAGCAACCCCCACCCAAGACCGATAAGAGCAAGACGCCGCGCCGCCGGTATCCCGGCACTGCGGTAAAGGGACCCCACAAACTCGCCAGGGCGCCGATCAGCAGCGCCAGCCACCAGGGCGGCTCGACCAGCAGCGCCGTCGCCGCGGTGACGACGATAAAGACCAGCGCCGTCGCCGCAGCGATCAGCGCCGGTTCCCGCCAGTCCAACTGCGCGGGCCAGACCACGTGCAGTCCCACCTGGAAACCGACCCACAATCCCGTCACCAACAGCAGGATCTGGTAGAGGGGAAACTCAGCCGGGCTTACCACCTGCAGACCGCTTATCCCCAGCGCCAGACCGGCGGCGATCCAACCAATGAGCGCCGGCAGGCGAATCGCCTGGGCTAGCTGGCCACCCACGGCGGCCAACAGCGCCAGGGCGCCCAGCATCCACGCCGCATCGAAGCGGCTGGCCTGGTCTCGCTGCGGCCCGTAGTAGGCCAATAGCAACACGAAGGCGGCGACAACTAGGTTTTTCATAATAAAAGGGGGAGGGCAGTCTACCCAAATCCCCCTCCCCGCAATCGATTACCGCGTTGGCGTTCTCAGTTTTTCTCTTTGGCGGCAGCCCGTTGCTGGCCCAAGTAGAGCACCGGGCTAGCGATGAAAGTTGACGAGTAGGTACCGACCACGATGCCAATCATCAGCGTAATGGTGAAGTCGCGATTAACCTCGCCGCCGAAAGCCATCAGCACCAGCACCGCCACCAGCGTCGTCAACGAGGTGACCAGCGTGCGGCTCAAGCACTCGTTGATGCTCAAGTTGACCGTGCTCTCAAAGCCCTGCTTACGAGCGGTGTGCAGATTCTCGCGGATGCGGTCAAAGACCACGATCGTGTCGTTGAGCGAATAGCCGACAATAGCCAGCAGACCGGCGACCACCGCCAGGGTGATCTCGATGTCGAAGAGCGACAATAGCCCCAGAGTGATCAACACGTCGTGGAATAGCGCCACCACCGCCGCAATACCGTAGAGAAAACGGTGGAAACGCCAGGCCATATAGACCAGAATCAGCACCAGCGAAACCAATACCGCGCGCACCGCCGCACCACTCAGCTCGCTACCGATCTTGGGTCCGACCTTTTCCTGGCGCCGGATCCACTCCAAGTCGTCGATATTGCTGGCAAATCCGGATTTGAGCACCTCCATGATGCCGTCGGCGACTTCGATGCCCGCCTGGCTTTCGCTGACGCGGATGAGCACGTCGTTGGCCGAACCGAACTGCTTGATCTCGCTCTTGCTCAAGTCGAGCGACTCATTCCCCACCGGCACGCTGCCGAGCTTGCCGCGGATCTCTCCGATCTCTAGCGGCGGGTCGAAGTGCAACTCGAGCAAGGTGCCACCAGCGAAGTCGATGCCCGGCCGGATGCCATTGATCCCCAGCACCGAAACCACGCCCAGCAGCAACACCGCCGCCGAAGCGCCGAAACCGGTGTTGCGGAACGAGAGGAAGGGAATCCCCAGATTGGCGAAGAGGTGCACCGGCCCGATGCTCAAACTCTGCCCCTGCGCCTTGCGCGTCATCAGGTCGAAGATCACGCGGGTCACGAAGAAGGCGGTGAAGAGACTGGAGATAATGCCGATGCACAAAGTCAGCGCGAAGCCGCGAATCGGCCCGGTGCCAAACTGGTAGAGCACGATGCCGACCAGGAAGGTCGTCACATTGGCGTCGAGAATCGCCGACAGCGCGTTGCTATAGCCCGAGTCGATGGCGGCCCGCACCGTTTTGCCCGAGCGCAATTCCTCGCGGATGCGTTCGAAGATCAGCACATTGGCGTCGACGGCCATGCCGATGGTCAGGATGATGCCGGCGATGCCCGGCAGGGTCAGGGTGGCGTGGAAACCGGCCAGCGCCGCCATGATAAAGAGCATATTGAGCAATAGCGCGAAGTCGGCGATAATGCCGGCGGCCCGGTAGTAGAGGAGCATAAAGAGCGCGATCAGTATCATGCTGTAGATCGCCGCGGTCCTGCCCTTCTCGATCGAATCGCGCCCGAGCGAGGGGCCGACGGTGCGGTCTTCGATGATCTCGACCTCGGCCGGCAGCGCGCCGGCCCGGAGCACGATGGCCAGATCCTTGGCCTCCTCCTGGGTGCCGCTGCCGGTGATGATGCCCCGGCCCTCAGAGATCTTGCTCTGGATCGTCGGCGCCGAGTAGACGGCCTCGTCGAGGACGATGGCCATGCGCTCGCCGATATTGGTGCCGGTAATCCGCGAAAAGATCCGCACCCCCTCGTCGGTGGTCGAGAAATTGACGATCGGCTGGCCCATATAATCAATGGCCTGGCCGATCGAGACGAAGGCGTCCTGGATCTTGTGGCCGGTCATCTTCGGCTCTTTCTCCACCAGGAAGAGCCGATAGTATTCGTTGCCCTCAGGGCCCTCGGACTTGCTCGAAAAGAGAAATTCCACATCGGAGGGGATGAGCTCCTGGGCCTCGGGCGAGTTGATCATCTGCTTAACCCGCCGCAGGTCGCGCACCGAGACCACAAAATCGTCGCCGACGGCACCGAGCATCGAGGACAGGGTGCGCTTGGCATTTTCGCGCTCGGGCTCGGCGCCCGCGTCTTCAAAGAGCCCGGCTTCCTCTTGCTCCGCCTCTGCCTCCGCCTCCCCCTCTTCCGCCTCATCCGCACCCAGCACATTGTCGATGCGCTGCAGCAGACGGGTGCGGTCCTCGTAGGGCTCGAGGAGTTGGAACTCCAACAGCGCCGTCTGCCCCACTAGGTCCTTGGCGCGCTGTACGTCCTGGACGCCGGGCAGCTCGATGATGATGCGATTTTCACCCTGGCGCTGGATGGTCGGCTCGGCCACCCCGAACTGATCGACGCGATTGCGAATAACCTCCTGCGCCTGGTCGACCGCATCCTGGGCCGCCTGCGGCTCCAGCCCCTCGATCTTGACTTCCAAGACCAGGTGAATGCCGCCCTGCAGGTCCAAGCCCAGGTTGAGCGAGCGCTTGTGCAGATCGACCAACTGCTCGGGGGCGTCGAGATCCATCGCCGTCCGCTCTGCGTCGGTCAGCCCGTAAAAATTCAGGCTCGGTAATAAGTAGTGCACCGCGGCGGCGATAAGCGCCACGATCAGAATGGGTTTCCAGTTGCGTTTCATACAGCTTGCCTTTACTCCGCGATTGCGTAGGGCCGCGCGTCGGGCGCAGCCCATCAAAAGTACAGTGCTATTCCATAAAGCGAAAGCGACCGCTGACCCCGGCCGACGCCCGGTGCGCTAGCTGCCCGTCCCGCTCGAAAAAGACCAGCGCCTCAACCCGGTCCAGACCCGCGACCAGTTCGAGACCCCGCTCGGGACCCAGGACGAAGACCGCCGTCGACAGGATATCGGCATCCAATGCCGTCGCGGCCCACACCGTCGCGCTGATACAGCCGCGGGCCGGGTAGCCGGTCTGGGGGTCGAGCAGGTGGTGGTAGCGCTCGCCTTGCCACTCGAAATACTGCTGGTAGTCGCCGGAGGTCGCGATCGCCGCAAGCCCCAGGTCTTCTACTTCTATATAGCACTGCGGGTCGCGCGGGTGCTGGACTCCAAAGCGCCAGGGCCGCCCGTCGGGCTTTTGGCCCCAGTAACGAATATCGCCACCGGCGTCGATCAGCCCGGCCACCACCCCCAATTCCTCCAGCGCCGCCACCATCCGATCGACTGCAAAACCCTTTGCCGCCGCCCCCAGATCCAACCGCAACCCCGGCCGCGCGATCCGGATCGACGCCGCTGCCACCTCCAGCCCCTCGTATCCCACCAGCGCCAGCGCCGAATCGATCTGCGCCCGGGCGGGTGGGGCCACCGCGTCGGGGAAACCCCACAAAGCGGTCAACGCCCCCACCGTGCAGTCGAAGGCCCCGCCCGTCAATGCTGCGAAGTGTTGACTGCGCGCGAGCACAGCAATCAATTCGGCCGAAGCACTGGCCCCATCGAGCGCCGCCCGCTCCAGCCGCCGCAACTCGCCATCTTGGCGATAGCGGCTCATCAGCGAGTCGACGCGGTCGAGTTCGGTGAAAGCCCGCTCGATATGGGGGCGGACCTCCGTCTCATCTCCGTAGAGCTTAACCGTGACCAGCGTCCCCAGCGTCAGCCGGTCTTCGCGCACCGGCTCCGCCGGCTGGGGCGCCGGCAAAAAAAACAGCACCAGGACCAGGCCGCCCACGGCCAGCAAACTGCGCTTGAGCACCGCCGGTCCCCCCCGTCCGTCAGTTGTTGCGTTCGACCACCAGCCGCACCGCCAGTTCCAGCGCCTCGCGGGCGGGCGACGGCGCCAGCACCCCCAGGCATTCCTGCGCCTGGGCGGCGTATTCGCGCGCGGTCTCGGCGGCGGCGGCGACCCCCTCGTACTCCTCGACAAAGGCCACGATCTGTCCCCATTCGGCCTCGTCCTTATCCGGCCGGGCCAAGAGCGCCTCCATCTCGGTGCACCCTGCAGCGGGCACCCGTTGCAGGGCGCGGATCAGCGGCAGGGTGATCTTGCCTTCGCGCAGGTCGTGCCCGACGGGTTTGCCCATCGTCACCTGATCGCTGGTGAGGTCGAGGATATCGTCGGCCACCTGAAAGGCCCGACCCAAAAACTCGCCATAGCGACCCATCGACTGCACCACCTCGTCGCCGGCGCCGACCAAAATCGGACCGATCCGTACCGCCGCCGAGATCAGCGAGGCCGTCTTGTCGCTGACCATCGCGAAATACGACTCTTCGCGGGTGTCGCACTGGTCGCCAATCTGTATTTCGAAGATCTCGCCGATGCTCAAGCGCTCGGTGGCCCGCGAGACGATACCGAGAGCCTGTAGATTGCCGACCTCGACCAGCATGCACAGTGCGCGGGCCAGGAGAAAATCGCCCATCAGCACTGCGATCTGACCCGTCCAGCGCTCGTTGACCGCCTCCTTGCCCCGGCGCATCGTCGCCGAGTCGACCACGTCGTCGTGGACCATCGTCGCCGCGTGGATTATCTCCACCGCCACCGCCGCGTCGATCACCTGCTCATTCCAGTCCCCGGCGGCCTTGGCGCTGAGCAAGGCCAGCGCCGGCCGCAGCCGCTTGCCCTTGAGGGTGGCCATATAGCGGGCGATCTCGTGCGCCAGTTCGACATCGGCTTGCAAAACGACGTCGAGCCGCCTTTCGAAGCGGGCCAGTTCCCGGTCGATCAGGCCTTTGAAGGGATCCATGAGGAGGGCGTTTCTCGAATAAGCGCTAAGTAGTAGAAAAGGCAAAAATTAAGTATTCGCCAGGGGACTGTCAATCTGCGTGCGACCCGGCATCGGTGCAAGTATTACCGATCGCCGCAATTTTGTCTTTTATTATAGATCTATGCTCCTGGCCCTACCCGACACCCGCGCGACCTGGCTGATCTACGCCGCCTTCTTGGCGCTCGTCGCCCTGCTCTTTTTTTTCGACCTGTCCGGCCTGCCGCTCGACACCCACGACGAGGATTACTTCCGCGATAGCGCCGACGCGCTGGAAAACCCCACTGCTTTTTTCGCACCCGACAAACGCATGCCCGGCCGCCCCGCCCTCGAGCTGGTCTTGCTGCTGCAATACCTCGCCTGGGGCGAAAATCCGGCGGCCTATCACCTCTGCGGCGGGCTGCTGCATCTGGTCGCCGCCCTGGTCCTAGCCCGCGCCGGCCGAGCCCTCGGCCTCGAGCTCGCCCTCGCCCT
Organism: Candidatus Latescibacterota bacterium; assembly: GCA_036343835.1. Classification (GTDB taxonomy): domain Bacteria; phylum Latescibacterota; class UBA2968; order UBA8231; family UBA8231. The sequence continues at coordinate 6,177 of JAYYUU010000203.1, forward strand.
GCTCACCGGTCTGCTCTTCCTGATCAACGTCAGCCATTTTAATGCCGTGCACTGGATCTCGGCGCAGTGTTATGCGCTGGTGCTGATCTGCGGCTGTTTAGCGCAGTGTGCCTATCTGCTCAATCGGCCACTCCTCGTATACGCTTTGCTGCTGGTGGCGATGCTCTTCCACATCGCCGCCGCCGCCTTTCTGCCCTTCTTTTTCTACCTCGCCTGGCGACGCGGCGACCCCTCGGCATTCCGGCGTTATCTACCCCTGGGGATCTTGTTGGCCACTCTGGCTTTAGGCCTTAAACTCGGCTATCCCCAGGCTCCGCAAACTAGTGTAGTCGCCGCTGGTTTCGCGCCCTGGGGCGTCCTGCGCAACCTGCTAATATGCTGGAGTCGGCTGTTCAGCACCGCCCACTGGCTGCCCCACCCGCTCCACCTCTTCGCGGTCTGGGAGTGGGTCACCGGCGCGGTCGCCTTGCTCGCTTGTGTCGCATTCCAGTGGCGCTACCGCTTCCCGCTGAGCGAATGGCAGGCCTGGATCTTGGTCCACCTGCTGCCGCCCTTGCTGCTTGCGCCCGCCTATATCCAGACCATTCCCTCCGGCCCTTCGCGCTATCTCTATCTGTCCAGCGCCGGGATCGCCGGACTCCTGGCCTGGACCCTGCGCCAACTCGCCGCCCGGGTCCCGATGTTGTCCCGACCAATTCTGACACTCCTGGTCATCCTGGTATCGTGGACGAGCTATATCGGTCTGGAAAAGGCCACCGCCATCACCCACTACGCCGCCGGGCGCCACTACCTGGCCGACCACCAGCTCGACCAGGGCATCCTCGAGCTCTCGCGCGCCATCGCCATCGCGCCCGAGACCATCGACCTCGAAGACGCCTACGTGCGCCTGGTGCCCATGCTCTACAACCGCGGCGATCAGCGCGCCGACTCCACCCTGGCTGCGGCCCTCGGCCGCTTCCCGCAAAATCACACGTTGCGACTTATGCGCCTGGCGCTCGATTCGCTGGGACCCATAGCGGGAGCCGAACCCGCGCGGCGCCAGCTCGACTCCTTCAAGCGATCCCGGGGCGTCGCGCGGCTGATCGCCGAGATCTACTACCACCTTGGTCGCGGTCGCCAAAACCAGGACGACCGCGCAGAGGCCCTCAGCGCCTTCCGCCGTTCACTCGAATTCGAGCCCCAGCGCGCTCAGACCCAGCAGGGTCTGAGCGCTGCCTTGGCGCTGCCCGCAAACCCATAATGCGCATCGGTCTCCACATTGCGCTATTCCTGTTGGTGACGCC
>JAYYUU010000204.1:0-11620 GCA_036343835.1 Candidatus Latescibacterota bacterium
CTACATCGACGGCTGGATTGACCTGTGCCAGTTCGACCAGCCGCGCGACGACGGGCTCCAATTCGGTCCGCATGCGCTCCCGCGCCGCCGCCGCAATCGCCGGTCCCCGACCAGTGGCGATCTCCCGCGCTCGCTCCATAAGCCCCGGCAATAGCTCGCCCACCTGCGGCAGCTCGAGCACTGCGCTGTCCACTGGTTCCAACCGATCGCGTAACCCCCCGGCCTCGTGCTCCACCTCCCGCCCATTCATATCGACGAGCACGCGAATCGGAGTCGGCGGCAGGAAGCGGTCAGCGCGCAGCTTGCGAGCAGTTGTCGGCTCGGCGACGTAGAGCGCCTCGAGCCATAACCCCGGCGCCTCGCCGCCGCATCGGGCAACCCCGGCATTGCCCGCGCCGAATAGCGAATCGACGCAGTCGCGCACCAGCGGATGGTCCCAGGTCAATAGGGCGCGATCGGGGCGCGTCAAAGCCGTATCGCGGTCGAAGGTCACCGCCATCTCCCGGCCGGAAAAAACCGGAAAGGGGCGGTGGTAGTCCAACCCGGCGCGCACGGCATAGCTGCGCTCACCGAGGGCTTCGATATCGAGTCCGCCGCGCTCAAAAGCTTCAAGCATAAACGACTCCAGCTCGCCATCTGCTTCGACCTCGGCGATCGCCGCTTGCAGCCTCCGGGCCGCAACCCCGTCAAACGAGGCCAGCTCGAGCAGGCGGTCACGGCCCGTTTCCAGCTCCGCGACTATTGCCGCATTGCGCTGCTGACCCTTTTTGATCAGCGTCTCTATGGCCCCCTCGCCCGGAGCCAACAGCGCCGCAATCAACTCGCCGCTGAATTCGCGCTCAAGTGCCGGTGCGCCATGCCAGGGCTGACTGAACACCTGCAGGGCCTCGTCGTACCAGCGCCGCAACCGCGCCTGCGGTGTCCCGGCCACAGCCAGAGCGTGAATATGCACCTCTACCCCCTGACCGATGCGGTCGACCCGGCCAATGGCCTGCTCCAGCCGGTCGGCGCTCAATGGTAAGTCTAGCAGCACCAGATGCCGCGCCACCTGAAAGTTGCGCCCCTCCGCGCCGATGGCCGAGCTAATCACAACCTGGGGACCCGCCGCGTCGAGAAACCACGCCGCCTGGCGGTCGCGCTCTATCGCCCCCATCTGCTCGTGAAAACGCGCGACCTTGCGCTTGGATGTCACCAGCGCCTCGGCGAAGGCCTCGACCTTGGCGCGAGTGGCGCACAGGACCAGCACCTTTTCGCCCGGATGCGCGGCTAAAAATTCGCCTAGCCAGCGCGTGCGCGGATCCGCCTTGGCACCGGTCAGCCGGAAAGAATCGTCGCGGCCAATATCGGCGAGGAACTCGCGGCGCAGACGCGCAACCTGGCCCCCTGCCAACTCGACCGGCGCGAATACTCGTCGCGGAAAACCGGGAATCTGCGCCCGCACATTGCGAAACATCACCCGCCCGATGCCGTGCAAATCGAGCAGGCGCCCGAGCAGCTGACGGTGGCCCTTTTCGCCGTCCAGCAAGTCATCGAGATCGGCGAATCGCTGCTCGAGTAGCGCGCGGTCGTCCGCCGTCAGCGCTTCGCCCTTGGCCAGGCGGTCGGCCACCGTCGCCAGCGCGCGATAATGCGCCGACTCGCGGTCGTAGGCGGCAAAATCGTGGAAGCGCGCCGGGTCGAGTAGCGCCAGACGCTTAAAATGCGCCTCCTCTCCATCGCGATCGGGCGTCGCGCTCAGAAATACCACGTGCTCGGTGCGCGCGGCGAGCCCCTCGACCAGCGCAAACTCAGCGCTGCCCGGTTGCAGGTGATGCGCCTCGTCGACTATTGCAATATCCCAGGAAGTCTCCGCAAAGGATTCGTCGAGCTCAACCCCGAGTGGACAGACGAAAAGCTGAGCGTCGAGCAATTGTTCGGGCAAATCCTCGCTTTCGACGTCAATCGTCCCGCCCTCGCCCATCATCCGCAAGATCAGATTGAACCGCAGATAGGCTTCGGCCAGCCATTGGTGCACCAAAGCCGGAGGCACCAGGATCAATGCCGTCTCAACGCGTCCGGTCAACAACAAACGATGGAGGATCAACAGCGCCTCAATGGTCTTGCCGAGACCGACCTCGTCGGCGAGCAACACCCGCACCCGATGGCGCTCGCAGACATCTTGGGCAATCGATAACTGGTGGTCGAAGAAGCGGATCCGACCCCCGAAAAATCCGCGCGCCGGCGAGGCCAGCATCCGATGGCGAATGGCGAGCGCGGCGCAGCGCAAGTCGAATAGCCGAAAGTCGTCAACCTGGCCATTATAGAGGCGGTTTTCGGGCGTGCTGACATCGAGCTCGGCGTCGAGCTCGGACTCGGTCAGTTCCACCCCCGCGCCGCGATAGAACAACAGCGCACCCTCTTCAACCACCTCTTCAACGCTAAAATCGATATCGCCCCGCCCCCTCGCCCTCTGCCCCACCGTCAGCCGGGCGCGGACCAATGGCGGGTCTTCGCTGGCATAGCGCCGCACCACGTCGCGCGCCGGAAAGGCGATGACGACCTGTCGATCTTCGACGGCCTCGACAAGACCGAGGCCGAGTTCGGGCTCGGTCAGACTATACCAGCGTTGGCCCGGTATAAAGTTCAATAGCATTCCCTGCGGCTAAACAAATTATCCTCCGTAGAATCAACGGGAATTACAAAGGGGCTTTTTAGTTATATGGTCAAGTAGCCGGAGCTATCTTGAATCACGTAGATCCGACAATTATTATCCCCCACCCCTTGGATGAAGAGAAACCGACGCCTATATTGAGGCTGGTCCGAATATCATGAACAGGCTCACCTTTACTATCCACCAACTTAGCGTAGACTACTAAATCACCGAAGGGCAGCCCGAGGGTATTCCCGTGAGCGGATTGCGGTCTCGTGATTTCACAGGATAGTGAAATCGCGAGATAGCCCTCGGAGCCGACCAGGGATGGTCGGCGAGACTCGAAGAGCGCGAATCCTAAGGATTCAGCCGCATGAGCGAAGGGAATACCCTCGGGCTGCCCGCCCCCCCGCAGCCGCCCATGAAACCCGTCTCGCTCCTCGACCTCGCCCCCATCCGCCAAAACGCCACCGCCGCCCAGGCCTTCTCCGCCATGCGCGACCAAGCCCGCCACGCCGAAAAACTCGGCTACTACCGCTACTGGATCGCCGAACACCACAATATGGGCGGCATCGGCAGCGCCGCCACCAGCGTCCTCATCGGCCACGTCGCCGGCGCTACCGAACGGATCCGCGTCGGCTCCGGCGGCGTCATGTTGCCCAACCACGCGCCGCTAATCATCGCCGAACAATTCGGCACCCTCGAATCGCTCTACCCCGGCCGCATCGACCTCGGGCTGGGCCGCGCACCCGGCACCGACCCACTCACCACCCGCGCGCTGCGCCGAGCCCACTCGGGCAACGAATACGACTTCCCGCGGGACGTCGTCGAACTGCAATCCTACTTCCGCGCCCCCGACCCCAAGCACCCCGTCCGCGCCGTTCCGGGGGCCGGACTAAAAGTGCCGATCTGGCTTTTGGGCTCCAGCCTCTTTAGCGCCCAGCTGGCGGCGATGCTCGGTCTGCCCTACGCCTTCGCCTCCCACTTCGCACCCGACTACCTCTTTGACGCACTCAAGGCCTATCGCGGCGAATTCCGCCCGTCCGAGCACCTCGACCGGCCCTACGCGATGGTCGCCATCAATGTCGTCGCCGCCGACACCGACGCGGAAGCCCGCCGCCTCTTCACCTCGCAGCAAGTGCAGTCCACCGATATGCTGCGCGGCAAGCGCGATCCCTTAGGACCGCCCATCGACGATATCGGACGCTACTGGACCCCAACGGAAAAACCCGCCGTCGAACACAAACTGACCTACTCCTTCGTCGGCGCGGCGGAGACCGTGCAGCGCAGCCTGGCCGATCTCATCAACCGCACCGACGCCGACGAACTGATCGCCAATGTGCGGATCTTCGACCCGGCCGCCTGCCTTAAAACGCTGGAAATCCTGGCCGCCGCACGCCAACAACTCGCCGCCAACGCCAAAGGAAACCCCGATGGGTAATAGATTGACTGCGCTATTCGCACTGCTGGCCCTGGCCGCATCACCCGCCGCCGCCAAGACCTTTTACTGGATCTCACACGGCACTCCCGCCGACCCGGTCTGGACCTATTTCCTCGCCGGCGCCCAGCAGTGGGGTCTGGATACTGGCAATACGGTCAACACCTCCTTCCACAATGGCGACGTCGCCTCGCAACAGGAAGCCATCCGCGCCGCCCTCGCCGCCTCAGCCGACGGCATCGTCACCAGCAGCCCCGATCCGGGCAGCCTGGTCGAGGTGAGCAGGGAGGCCAACGAGGCGCAGATTCCCATCGTCAATATGAACACCCCCGACCCCACCGCCAGCTTTGACGCCTATGTCGGCGGCGATCTCATAGAATATGGCCGGTGCTGGGCCCAGTATCTGGTCGACAAGGGCCTGGTCAAAACCGGCGACTTCGTCTGGCTGCCGGTGGAAGTCCTGGGCGCGACCTATGGCATCCTCGAAGAGCGGGGCATCGCCAGCGTCTTTAAACCGTTGGATATCACCTGGGAGGTCACCGACGCCACCTTAGACCAGGGCGAGGTCATCACCCGCATGGTCGATTATCTGACCGCCAATTACGACCGAATCGATGCGATCATCGGCCTCGGCGACCTCGTTACCGGCAGTATCAAACGCGTCTTTGACCAGTGCGAAGTTGCGCCCGGCGAGATCCCCGTCGTCGGTTGGGGCAATTCCCTCGACACCACCCAAGAGGTCCTGCTCGGCTATGTCGTCGCCGCCCAATGGCAGGACCCGCAGGCCACCAGCTATATGGCACTGACCCTGGCCGCCATGGCCGCAAGCGGCATCCCACCCGGTTTCGATATCACCACCGGCCTGCTCTACGAGGCGGATCAGGCCCAGTTCTACGACGACATCCTGTCGAAAAAATAAATGCCCGCATTGATAAAACGCCTGGTGGCCAGACCCGAGTTCGGGCCCTTCGTGCTACTGGTCATCATGGTTTTCGTCTTCTATCAGCTCAACCCCGCCTTTTTGTCGCTGCGCAATATCGGCAATACCCTGGCCTTCACCGTCGAATTGGGATTGATCGCCCTGGCGATGACCCTATTGATGACCTCGGGCGAATTCGACCTCTCCGTCGGGTCGCTATTCGGATTTTGCCCGGTGCTGATGTGGACGCTCTTTAATACCGGGACCACCCCGATCGCCGTCGGCTTCGCTATCGCGCTCGCCACCGCCATGCTCATCGGACTGATCAGCGGCCTCTTCGTCACCCGCCTGAAGATTCCGTCGTTCCTGGTGACGCTCGGGATGTTGCTGGTCGTCCGCGGCACTGCGCTATTTGTCACCAGCGGCTTTCCGCAGCGCACCTGGAACGCCAGGGACCTGTTGCTAGCCGAGTTACTCGTCGGGGATTTCAAGATCGCCGGGCTGCGTCTCCACATGTCGCTACTGTGGTTTGCCGTCGCCGCAATCCTGCTCGGTCTGCTCTTGACCCGGACCAGGATCGGCAACTGGATCCAGGCGGCGGGTGGCAACGCCCTGGCGGCGCGGGCGCGCGGCGTCGAGGTCAACCGCACCAAGATCAAACTCTTCGCCCTCTCCAGCGCGATGGCGGGTTTTGTCGGCATTATCAGCTCGATCCGCACCGCCGCCGCCAACCCCAATAGCGGCACTGGCTACGAGTTGGAAGTCATCGCCATGGTGGTCATCGGCGGTACCGCGCTGACGGGTGGGCGCGGCACCATCGTCGGCACGGTGCTCGGCATTTTCATCCTGCGACTAATGCGCAATGGCATCGTGCTCGTCGGCGTGCCCGGCCTGGCCTACAATATCTTCATCGGCGCCATTATCCTGGGGATGATGGCCCTCCACTCGTGGCTCGACCGCAGATATCAGGAGAGGGGATAGCGATGGCCGAATTGATCCGCATGGAGCAAATCAGCAAATCCTATGGTCAAGTGCAGGCCCTGGAAAATGTCAACCTGACCGTTGCCGAAGGCGAGATCGTCGGTCTGTTGGGCGACAACGGGGCCGGCAAATCGACGCTGATCAAGATCCTCTCCGGCGCCGTGCCGGCCAGTGCGGGCACCATCTTCATCCGCGGCGATAAAGTCGATATCAAGAGCACCATCGGCGCCATCGACCACCGCATCGAAACCATCTATCAGGACTCCGCCCTCGTGCCCGAACTGTCGATCGCGCGCAATCTCTTCCTGGGCCGGGAGCCGCTAAAAGGACCGCCATTTTTGGGTTGGATGGACCAGGACGCGATGAACGACGTCGCCCGCAGCTTGCTCAAACAGGTCGGCATCGAAAAGGACATCCCCCCGACTACGCCGATTGGCTCGCTCTCCGGCGGCGAGCGCCAGTCGGTGGCCATTGCCCGCGCGATGCACTTCGACAGCGAACTGATCATCCTCGACGAGCCGACCAACAATTTGGGCGTCGCCGAGACGCAAGGGGTCCTGCGCTTTGTCCGCAACGCCCGCGACTCGGGCCACTCCTGCATCTTCATCGCCCACAATATCCACCACGTCTTCCAGGTCGTCGATCGCATCGCAGTGCTGCGCCACGGCCGGGTCGTCGCCGACGATATCGACCCGCAGACGACCACCGTCGCAGCGGTCGAGCGAGTCATCACCGGCATGGCTGCAAGCTAATTCTTATTGTCGAGGATCGACACCTCGCCCACCGCCGCCCGGTCGGCCAACGCCTGGGCCTGGCTGGTGGGCAAATTGGTATTTTTGACGATAAAGAGCTTTGCACCGATATCGACCAGACTCGCCAGCCCGCCCAGATTGGCCAGTTTTTCATTGTCGTAGATATTGAGGTCCCGGCCGACCTCTGCCAGCGCGTCCAAACCCTCCAGATCGGTCAATTTCTCGTTGTCGTAAATATTGAGATCGCCTCCCACCGCGATCAGGCCGGCAAGTCCCTCAATACTGGTCAGCCGCTCGTTGCTATAAATGCTCAAATCGTCACCAATGCTGGCGAGGCCCGACATATCCTCGACGATGTCCAGCATGGCGTTCTGTCCAATATGCAAACTACCGCCCACCACAGTGAGCCCCGACATATCCTCGACCTTTTTCATCGCGAGGTTGTTCCCGACGACGAGATCGCCACCTATGGTGCGGAGATTCGACAAATCTTCTATCAGCTCAATGGAGGGATTGAATTCGATGCTCAGGCTGCCGACGACGGTGACCAGGCCGGACAAGCCATCGAGTTGTTCGAGTCTGTTGTTGTTGTGAATATGCACATTGCCATCGACGGTCTCGACCTTGAACAAGCCGTCGATATCAGCCAAGCTGTCGTTGTGGAAGACGCTGAGGTTGCCGCTGACCATTTGCAAAAAGGACAGACCTTCGAGGTTGACGAGCACTTCGTTGTCGAAGATATCGACGTTCCCGCCCACGGTGGCGAGATCGGTCAGGCCGGCAAAACTCTGGAGCTCCTCGTTGTCGTGGATCGTCAAGTTTCCGCCCACTGCACTGAGCTGGTTCAGGCCTTCGAAGACGCGCAGCCGGGTCTGGGTTATTTCCAGGTCGCCCGCGATCGCGTAATTGCAGCTGCCGTCGCGCTCCAGCCTGATGGCATCTTCGCTAGAGCGGACGATATGATCGCCGGGCAGCACTTTCGCTTCGCAGTCGCCACCCAGACCGCCGCTGCCCAAGCCCGCATCATCGCCGCACCCGCTCCAGACCAGCACACCCAATAGCAAGACCAGGCTTTTCATCGCCATATTTTCCCCGGACTAAAAAGAAGTGAGATCGCATCGCACCACAAAAAACGCACCATGCTGAACATATCGATTGGGATGGCTATTGTAAAATTGCCGACCCGATCCGTTATTCAATCTCGGCGCACGTGTCCGACGATCTCGCACCAGTGGTGTTTCGCGACCTGGGAACTATAGATCTCATGAGTAAAAAGCACTTGACCGAGTTAATGCAGCGCTATCCGGCCATTGGCGATCTGCAGCAAAAAGCGCTGCGGAAAATGCCGCATATCGCCCGCGAATATCTGGAGTCCGGCACCGGGGACGAGCGGGGGGTGCTGAGAAATATCGAGCGGCTGGCGGCGGTCACCCTGGTGCCCCAACTGCTCAAAGGCGAGCTGCAACCCGAAGTGGCGACCACGCTATTCGGGCAGCGCTATCAGGCCCCCTTTGGCATCGCCCCGATTGGGCTGAGCGGTCTGATGTGGCCGCGGTCCGAATGCATTCTCGCCGCGACAGCAGCTAAATACGGCATCCCCTATTGCTTGAGCACGGTGGCCACCCAGACGCCGGAGACCATCGGGCCGATCGCCGGCGCAATGGGCTGGTTCCAGCTCTACTCGCCTCGCGCACTCGACGTGCGCCGCGATCTCTTGCAGCGGGCGAAGGATGCGGGTTTCACCACCCTGGTCGTCACCGTCGACACCCCGATGCCCAGCCGCAGGGAGCGCGTCACTCGAGCGGGTTTGCGCATGCCGCCCCGCATCACCTCCCGCTTTGTCTACGAGGCGCTCTGCCATCCCCAATGGACCTTCCACACTCTAAAAGCCGGTTTGCCAAAATTGCGCATCATAGAGAAATACGCGCGGTCGGCCAATATGGCCACCACCGCCGCCTTCGTCGGCCAGCAGATCGGCGGCACGCTCTCCTGGGATTATCTCAAGGAAGTGCGCGACCAATGGCGTGGCCCGCTCGTCGCCAAAGGCATCCACCACCCGCAAGACGCCGAAGCCGCCATCGAGATCGGCGTCGACGGCATTCAGGTCTCCAACCACGGCGCGCGGCAATTCGACGGCGTCCCGGCAGCGATCGACCTCTTGCCGCCCATCGTTCACCAGGTCAATGGCCGGGTGCCCATATTATTCGACAGCGGCGTCTGCTCCGGTCTCGATATCGTCAGGGCACTGGCCCTCGGCGCGGACTTCGTCTTTCTCGGCAGGGCCTTTATCTACGGCGTGGCGGCGCTGGGCAAACACGGTGGGGATCACGTGGTCGAGATTTTGCTTGAAGACCTGGAAAACAATATGGTGCAGCTGGGCTATGCGACGCTGGAGGAGATCGCAGTGGACGCGGCAGCCGATTGATTCAGGCCTGCCAGGTGCCCAAACCCAACCCGCGCAGATCGGCCACGGTGTTACTCTCCTCCGCCGCGTAGAGCTTCCAGATCACCTGCAAGCCCTCCAAACTCCCCACCGGATCAGTCAATGGCCTGGCTCCGGTTGCGATACAGTCGAGAAAGTGCGCCATCTCCAGCTCGGTGTGTTTGGCGTTTTTGGCTTCCAGCAGCACTTCTTCGCGTTGGCGGGTGACCGGCTTGCCAGCTTCGTGCTCCTCGCCCCGCGTATGTGCGATGAGTTGCCCCTGGCCCAGCGCCAGTTCCAACATCCCGTGCTCGCAATGGGCGTGGAAGGCATAACCCAATCGCGTGCCCTTAGCGCCCCAGGTGCCGAAGTGATAACCCAGTGCGCCGCTCGCGAATTCGATCGTGGCATTGCTGGTCCCCTCCTGCTCCATCCAGGGCGTGCAGAGATTGGTGCCGTAGTGATTGCCGCGCACCGGCCGGCCCAGCATCCACAACATCAGGTCGACATAGTGGCAGCCGTGGCTGAAGAACTGGCCGCCGCCCAGCTTGTCGGCCGAGCGCGACCAGTGTCCGTCCTCCCGGCGCGTGAGTTGTTCGGTCCAGATCGAAAGCTGGAACACCTCGCCATAGGCCCGTTGATCGATCAATTCTTTCATCTTCGCCACCAGCGGGTGGAAGCGCATGCAATAGGCGACCATCAAGACCAGACCGCCCCGCTGGGCCTCCTCAATCATCTCCACGCACTCCCGCTCGCTATTGGCCATCGGCTTTTCGCAGAGCACGTGTTTGCCGGCGCGTAGACAGTCGAGGGTGGCGGCGTGGTGTAGGTGGTGGGGCAACACGACCAGTGCGGCGTCGATGTGGTCGAGGATCTGATGATAGTCCATCGCGACGATGGGATCACCCGCTATCAACGCGGCCACGGCCTGGGCCTTGTCGCGCTCGATATCGACGACGGCGGCCACCTCGATCCGGTCGAGCACCTCGTCAAAGCGCGCCGCGTGCGATCGAGCCATCCCGCCGCAACCGATAATCCCGATACGCGTTTTACTCATAATTATCGACCCCCATCGAATCGTCGATCCTCATTCTAGATACCCCAGGTCCCGCAGGCGTTTCTCCAACGTCGCCGCCTCTTCCGCCGATGCATCCTGCGCCCGCATATCCCGGTATTCAGACCGATCGAGCAACTCGCCATAGCGCGTGCGATAGCACTGGGGATCCTCGCAAACTAGATCGCCGCCGCTTTGCAGATCGCGCAAGACGAATTCAGCGCTCTGCTCGTCTTCGCGATAAAAACGCCGCCCATCGCACAAACACCACTCGCGGATACCCCGATCGCATATGGCGATTTCCCGGTCGTCAACGGCGGTGCGCGAGGTGACGCGCGCGTGCGCCAGCTGCAGATTGTTGGCGCTGAGAAAGCCGATGCCGTAGAGACTATCCAGCTCCGACAGCACCCAGCGGTCGGCAAAACCCTCGCTCCCGCCCACCCAGCTCCGGCCAAAACCCTTATAATCCACCTTGATACCAGCCAATTCGGCCACCGTCGGAAATAGATCGATCGCCGAAACCGGCCCCCGCTCCGGAAACGAAAAACCGCCCGGCACATAGGCCAGCATCGGCACGTGGACCACATTGGGATGCAAGCGGTCGCCATGCGCCATGACCTCGTCGCAAAAGCCCTCGCCGTGGTCGCCGCAGATAAAGACCGCCCATTCGTCCAGATTGATCCGCTTCAATAGTTCCGCCAATGAGAATTCGAGCACGTGGGTCACCGCCGCGTAGTAGTAGCGCAGCGCCTCCGCCACCTGCCCCTCCGCCACCAGTTGCCGCAATTTGGGCGCATTGGGAATACCCCCCATCCCATAGCCCCCGTGCGTATGCCAGAAATGCAAAAATTTAAACTGCGGCCGATCATCCGGCTCGATCAGCTCTGCGCCCAGACGCTCCAGCGAGCCCAAATGCTGCTGCGCAACCTCGGGATCGACCGGCCCGATAAAGGGCTCGAAATCCAGAAAGCGAAAGACCTCCGACCGCTCGGAAAAACCCCTGGCACTATACCCCGCCGCCGCGAATACCGCAAAGAGATTGGCGAGGCCCTCAAACATCTTCAAATAGGTCTGCCCGTAGAGCCCGTGCTCAAAGGGATAGAGCCCGGTAAAGAGCGAGCTATGCGAAGGCCGCGTCGCCGGCGCGGTAACGAAATAGCGCTCGGCCAAAGCGTAGTCCGCCGTCAGCAAATCAAATTTGGGCGTGTTGAATTGCGGGTTGGTTCGGCTCAGCGCATCGTAGCGCCAGCAGTCGATCGAAACGACCAGAAACTTATCGACCCTTCCCAATATCGCCCCCCCTGTCAATCGAGCAGCCGCGCATTGTATTGCCGCGCCGTGTGTTTATAGCCGCCAAATGCCTCTTCATCCAATGGCGCGGGCGTATAGATATACACCGCGTCGCCATAGGGATCGTAGAGCACC
>JAYYUU010000205.1:0-13608 GCA_036343835.1 Candidatus Latescibacterota bacterium
CGAATGGGATTCGCCGATGGACGGCTTCAAGTTCGCCCTCGAGAGCGAGCGGATTTTGAGCGAGAAGATCTACGCGGTGGTCGATGCGGCCTTGGCCGAGCGCGATCACGCGACCCACACCTTTATGCAGTGGTTTGTCAACGAGCAGGTCGAGGAGGAGGCCATCGTTCGCAATATCGTCAGCGATATGGAGCGCGTTAGCGAGAGTCGGGACGGGCTCTTTCTGATGGACCGGGACCTGGCGGGCAGGACGCCGCAGCAGGGACAGGAGGGCGCCAATTGACCTGCAAATCTTGCAGGATATTTCGTGCGTTTTTTTATTGACTTTGGTCGATTGATTGTAGTAGGTTTCTAGTGTAGTTAAAAGGTAAGACTCAGCGACACCGACCGCCGTCCGAAAAGGTCCACGGACCCCCGTTCGGCGCATATCGGACGCGTGCAAGCAGCGCTTCGGCGCCGCATCCCAAATTTCTCCCCCGGATGCGACCGACTCGGGCACAATGCCCGACAGCGAGGATGGCGCGGACGAGCGGGTGCCACGCTTCAGGGCGGGACCGCGGGCGTGAGTTGATGGGTCGTCACGACCATAAGAGGAGGGCATATGCCGCCGGTCAATTGCGAGCGGCTGTGACACCGAGCTTCCCCACGGAGCCGTCGTCGCAGCCGCTTTTTTTTACACACGTAGTAAGGGATACGGCCCTTCGCTCGCGGGGGGTTAAATTCCTATCTTATGGCCCGAATTGAGAATCTAACGGGGGCCCGAGATGAGAATCGCCGTCACCGGCAGCAGCGGCCGCATCGGTCGTTATGTAGTGCGGGAACTGATAAACGCCGGCCACGAGGTGGTCGGGCTCGACGTGCAGTCGCAGCCGGGGAGTATGCGGGTGGATCTGACGGATGCCGGCCAGATCTACGGCGCGTTGGCCGGGGCCGCGGCGGTCGTCCACATGGGCGCCTGGCCCAACCCCGGGCTGGTACCCGATACCCGCACCTATGCCGACAATACCACTGGCACCTTCAACGTCTTCCAGGCCTGCGCCGATCTGGGCATCCGCCGCATCGTCTCGGCTTCGAGCAATCAGGTCTACGGTTTCGCCGGGGCGCCGCCCCTCTATGCGCCGGTCGATGAAGAGCATCCCTGCCGCCCGGTCAATTGCTACGCGCTCTCGAAGATGGCCGGCGAGCAGGCGGCCGATTATTTTTGTAAGAACAAAGGTCTGAAGATCCTCTCGTTTCGCATCCTGGGCACGCGTACCCCGGCCGAGATCCCCGATGATATAGCAAAGATCGCGGCCGATCCCCAAAGCGGCGGGCGGCTGTTGTGGACGCGCACCGACGCCCGCGACGTAGCCCGGGCCTGCCGCCTGGCGGTGGAGGCTACAGAGGTCGAATCGGGGGTTTACAATATTGCCGGACCGCGCGTGGGGCTGGATATGCCGACGCGGAAATTGGTCGCGCGCTATTTTGGCGACTGCACCGAAGTCCGCGACGGCTTGGAGGATTTCGCGTCGCCGCTGAGTTGCGCCAAGGCGCGGCGGGTTTTCGCTTATGCGCCGCGCTACGCCTGGTCGGTGTCCAGCGAGCATCCCGAGAACGGGGCATCGTGAGGGAAACGCGTACGGAAATTCTCGTCGTCGGCGGCGGTACGGGTGGAGTGGCGGCGGCGCTGGGTGCGGCGGCGTTGGGGCAGCGGGTGGTGCTCAGCGAGGAAACCGATTGGATCGGCGGCCAGCTGACATCGCAGGCCGTGCCGCCCGACGAGCACCGCTGGATTGAGTCGTTTGGCTGCACCGCGCGCTATCGCCGCTTCAGAGAAGGCGTGCGCCGGTATTATAAAGACCATTATCCCCTTAATACCCACGCGCTGCGAGACCCCCACCTCAACCCGGGTGCCGGTAGCGTGTCGAAGCTCTGTTGTGAACCCCGGGTGGCGTTGGCCGTGCTGGAGTCGATGCTGGCTGCCGAAGTGGCGCGGGGGCGGATAGAGGTCCGGCGCAAGTGGAAACTCACGGCGGCCGAGACCGTGGGTGATCGGGTTGAGGCGGTGCGCTTTTTGGATCTGGAGACGGGAGCGGAGGAGTGGGTCCACGCCGACTACGTGCTCGACGCCACCGAGCTGGGGGATGTGCTAGCCCTGGCGGGGGTGGAGTATGTTTCGGGCGCTGAATCGCGCGCCGAAACGGGCGAACCGCACGCGCCGGAGGCCGCCGACGCAGAGAATGTGCAATCGCTGACCTGGTGCTTTGCGGTGGGCTATGATCCCGATGGGGACCATACTATAGATCAGCCGGATTTTTACCCGCGCTGGCGCGATTATGTCCCGGCACTTACGCCCGCCTGGCCGGGCGCGATGCTGGACTGGACCTATACCCAACCCATCACCCGCGAGCCGATCACCGCGACATTCGATCCCGCAAAGGGCGAGGGCAGTTTCTGGCGCTACCGGCGGCTCATTGGTCGCCAGCACTGGGCATCGGGCTACGAGCCGCACGAGGTCGCGCTCTGCAATTGGCCGCAGAATGACTATCTCGAAGGCAATATCATCGACAAGGACGAGCGGGAGGTCGCGCGCTATCAGCAGGAGGCGCGCGAGCTATCGCTGAGCCTGTGCTACTGGCTGCAGACCGAGGCACCGCGCCCGGATGGCGGCACTGGTTTTGCGGGCCTGTACCTCAGACCGGATATCACCGGCACTGCCGACGGCCTGGCCAAGGCGCCCTATATCCGCGAGTCGCGGCGGATTCGCGCGTTGTTTACCGTGAGCGAAAAGCACATCGGACACGAGGCGCGAGGCGCGGACGAGGCCACCTTTTTTGCGGATAGCGTCGGCGTGGGTTGCTATCGCATCGATCTGCATCCCTCAACTGGCAAGGACAATTATATAGACATCAGCTCGTTGCCCTTCCAGATTCCCCTGGGAGCGCTGGTGCCGGTTCGGGTGGAGAATGTGTTGCCGGCCTGTAAGAATCTCGGCACCACCCATATCAGCAATGGTTGCTATCGGTTACATCCGGTGGAGTGGAATATCGGCGAGGCGGCGGGGCTGCTGGCGGCTTTTTGTCTGCAGCGGGATTATGCGCCGCAAGAGGTGCACGGGCAACAAGATCTGGTCGAGGAATTCCAGGAGTTATTGCGCGCCCAGGGTATCGAACTCGAGTGGCCGACAACCAGGCCGGTGTAGATACGGCATAAGTTCGTTGCGACAAAAGATCTATCGGGCGTGGTGCGCGCGATTTAAAACTATGAGATGAGGTCCTATGGCGAAATTGAAATTTGGCATTATCGGCTGTGGCGCGATCGCTGCCAATTCCTTCGCCCCCAGCCTGCTCAACTCACAACGGGTCGAACTAGTGGCGGTCTGCCGCCGCGACCGAGACCAGGCGCGAGCTTTCGCCGAGCAGTTCGGGGGGTGCGCCCACTATGGCTCAGCCGAGGAGCTTTTGGCCGACGCAGAGGTCGAGGCGGTGGTGGTGGCGACGCCGACCGATACGCATTGCAAATACACCGTGCTGGCGGCGGAGCGAGGTCGGCACGTACTCTGCGAAAAGCCGATGGCGCGCAATGTGGACGAGTCCCGGCAAATGATCGAGGCCTGCCGTGCAGCCGGCGTCAAACTGGGCGTGGCCTATCGGCGGCGGCTCTTCCCGCAGGTACTCAAGGCCCAGGCGCTGATCGCCGCAGGGCGTATCGGGCGGGTGGTCTGCGTGCGCACCCACTACAGCGGTTGGACCGCCGTCGAGCCGGGCGCGTGGCGGGTAGCTCCCGAGATCGGTGGCGCGATGATGGAGATGGCGGTGCACCGCTTGGAAGTGCTGCTCAACTTCGCCGCCGCGCCGCTGGAGGTCAGCGCGCTGGTGGAGACGGTGCACCACGACTGGCCGGTGGACGACACCGACGCGATCCTGCTCAAGTTTAAAGACGGGACCGTCGGCGTGCATTCGACGGTACTCTGCTCGAATCCGCGCCGCGATATGGCGCATATCGACGGCACCGAGGGGCGGATCATGATCGACGCTTTGGAGTTCGGGTCGGACAGTTTGCGGCTGGAGACGGCGCAGGGCGTCGAGGAGGTGGCGATCGAGCCGTTGGAAAATCCCTATTTCGACCGGCCAATGCTCGATGACTTCGCCGCTGCGGTGCGCGAGGGACGCGAGCCGGTCTGCGATGCGCTGACGGGCTTTGTGGTGCAGGCGGTGGTCGATGCGGCCTTCGCCTCGGCCAGGGAAAAGCGGGCCGTGGAGGTGAAATCATGGCGGGACTGATCCTGCTCCTTTTGTGGGGTGCGCCGGCGATGGCCGAGGTAATTTTCTCCGACGATTTCGCAAGCGGCGTCCTCGACCGCTGGGACGCCGACTCGGTGGTCGACGATCCGCAGCGGTTGCGGTTGAGCGAGGCGGCGGCTTATCGGGGCCGCTATGGCGTGGAGATTATAGCCCGCCCCGGTACGGGCGCAGGTGCCAAACTCAACAAGTGGTTCTACCCCGGCTACGATCAGGTGCACGCGCGCTGGTATTACAAATTCGCTGAGGATTTCGACTAGGGCAATCACATGCACTTTTCTCATCTGTTAGCCAATCGCGTCGACAATCGCTATTCGGCCTTCGGCCAGGCGGGCAAGCGCCCCTCAGGCGCTGACTTCTTCACTACGGGTTTGGAGCCGTGGCGCGATTGGGGGCGGTATCAGGCCCCGGGCGAGATGATGCTCTACACCTATCATATGGACATGCCGATCGACCCGAAGATGGGCATGTACTGGGGCGAGATGATGCGGCCCGAGACGCCCTTCGTCCTCGAGCGGGGTCGCTGGTACAGCATGGAGATGATGGTAAGGGCCAATACACCGGACGTCGCCGACGGAGCGCAGGCGTTCTGGATCGATGGGGAACGGCTCGCCCATTTCGAGGGCATTCGCTGGCGCGATAATCCGGCGCTGAAGATCAACGACTTCTGGTTGATGCTCTACGTGCACCAGAGCGAGCGAGTAAATCGCGTCTTCTTCGACGAAGTCGTCATCAGTCAGGAGTATATCGGCCCGCTGGCGGCGACGACGGCGGTTGAGGATTCGACCTGGGGCCATGTAAAAGGAGCAGGCGATGGAACTGGCGCTCGATAAAGTCCCGCTCCGCGTCGAAGTGCTCTTTTTGGCCACGGTCCTGGGCGTGCTGGCGCTCTTTGTGCTCGCCGTGCGCGCTGCCGTCGAGCGCATGGAGGGAGCCGATGTCGGATTGTGGACGGTGCGCTCTGGGGCGGGGGCGGCGATCTGGCTGGCGGCGACGGGCTTAGTGGCGCTTACGGGCATTTTGCGCGACTTCTCGCTGCCGCCCAAGATCCTCGGGCTGTTTATGGTTTCGGCGGCGCTGACCTTTAGCGTGGCGTTTTCGCGCGTGGGCACGGCGCTGGCGCTGGGGATCGGCCCGGTCGGTCTGATCGCCTTCCAGCTTTTTCGTCTGCCGGTGGAGATCTTCCTGCACGGGATGTATCAGGCGGGGCAGGCGCCGGTGCAGATGACCTACGCCGGTTTGAACTTCGACATTTTCTCCGGCTTGACCGCGCCGGCGATGGCCTGGCTGGTCTGGCGGGGCAAGATGGGGCGCTGGACCATTTGGGCGTGGAATGTATTTGGCCTGGTGCTGCTGGCCAATATCGTCATTATCGCGGTGCTGTCGATGCCGACGGAGTTCCAGGTCTTTATGATCGAGCCGGCCAATACCTTTGTGGCCTATGTGCCCTATGTATGGTTGCCGACGGTGCTGGTGCAGGCGGCGTTATTGGGGCATTTGCTGATGTTTCGCTGGTTGTGGGCGAATCGTCCGTCGGCGTGAGCTACGACGACGCGGAAGTGGCGGCGTGGGTGCTGGGGATTCTGGCCGATGCCGGTCTGGGCCAACCCGCGCACTGATCGATTTCGACGATGCCGATATCGGTCTGGTGGAGGGGGAGTGCTGATCTTTGGCGGAGGTGCTGGTCGAGGAGAATTTCGCGCGCTGGCTCGATGTCGTTTGCCGATAAACCCAGCAAGGACATACTATGAACAGACCCAATATCGTCTTCATCCTCAGCGATGACCAGGGCCCCTGGGCGGCGGGTTGTTATCGCAACGATGAAATCCGCACCCCGGCGATTGACCGCCTCGCGCAGACGGGTATGCGCTTCGACAATTTCTTCGTTGCGACCCCGGTCTGTTCGCCGAGTCGGGCGACCTTTTTGACCGGGCGGATCTCGTCGCAACACGGGGTGCACGACTGGATTCGCGACGGCAATGTGGGGGCAAGGGCCGCCGCCTATCTCGAAGGCGAAATTGCCTATACCGATATCCTCGCCGAGCACGGCTGGGTCTGTGGCTTGAGCGGCAAGTGGCATCTGGGCCACAGCCAGCTCGTGCAGCACGGTTTTTCTCATTGGTATGCGCATCGGGAGGGCGGCGGGCCGTATAATGGGGCGACGATGGTGCGGGATGGGGAGTTGGTGGAGGAGCCGGGCTATGTGACGACGGCGATCACCGACGACGCGCTGGCGTTTATCGACCGGCAGGTCGGCGGCGAGTCGCCCTTTTACCTGAGCGTGCACTACACTGCGCCGCACAGCCCGTGGACCGGTCATCCGCAGGAGATCGTTGATTCCTATGATGATTGCGCGTTCGAGTCCTGTCCGCAGGAGGAGATCCACCCGTGGGCGGTAGGGCATCCCCTGAGCGAGAATTGTCTGGGCAATCGCGAGATGCTCAAGGGCTATTTCGCGGCGGTGACGGCGATGGACCGGGATATTGGGCGGATCTTAGACAAGCTCGAGGAAAAGAATCTGCGCGAGGATACGCTGGTGGTCTTTGTCAGCGACAATGGCTTTAGTTGTGGCCAGCACGGCTTCTGGGGCAAGGGCAATGGTACCTATCCGCCAAATATGTACGAGAATTCGATCAAGGTGCCCTTGGTGATCAGCCACCCGGGGTGCATACCTGAGGGTAGCGTGCAGGGGGCCATGGTCAGCGCCTACGACTTTATGCCGACCTTGCTGGATTATCTCGGGCTGCCATTGCCTGCAGGCGTCGACTTGCCCGGACAGAGCGTGTTGCCGCTGCTGCAAGGGCAGAGTGATACGGGCCGGGAGGAGGTGGTGATTTACGATGAGTACGGCTCGACGCGGATGGTGCGCACCGAGGAATGGAAATACGTCCACCGCTATCCGGACGGGCCACACGAGCTCTACGATCTGGTCAATGATCCGGACGAACGCGCCAATTTGGCGGACGACCCGCAACAGGGAGTACGTATCGGCGAGTTGAAGGCGCGGTTGGAGGCGTGGTTTGCGCGCTTTGTAGTGCAAGATCGCGATGGTCGCGAATACGAGATAACGGGCAAGGGGCAGCTCAGACCGGTGGGCGGTAGGTGGGAAGACGGCAAGCACCCTTTCGCGCAGGAGTAGAGTCGATGAATTACGTAGACGCGCACGTCCACGTGTGGACCGACGATTTTGATCGGTATCCACTGGGTGAGGGATTCAGCGCAGAGGTGATGAAGCCGCCGACTTTTTTCCCCGAGGAGATCATCGCCCACGGCACGGCTTCGGGCGTGGATCGGGTGGTGCTGGTGCAGATGAGCTACTATCGCTGCGACAATAGCTATATGCTAGACGTGATGCGCGAGTTTTCTGGTGTCTTCTCCGGGATTGCGGTCATCGACCCCGAAGCCGCGCGTCCCGACGACGCAATGCGGCGGTTGGCCAGGGAAGGCGTGCGCGGTTTTCGCGTTTATCCGCAAGAGCCGGTGGCGAACTGGATGGACGGGGCTGGTTATGAACGAATGCTGGCCTGCGGCGCGGAGGAAAATATGGCGGTTTGCCCGTTGATCGATCCCGAGGCTTTGCCGTCGCTAGCCCGGCGCTGCGAGCAGTTTCCCGACGCGCCGGTTATCATCGATCACTTGTGTCTGATCGGGGAGAGCCAGCCTGTCGGCGATGAACACGTCGCCGCGCTGTGCCAGATGGCGCAGTATCCTCGGGTGATGGTCAAGCTCTCGGCGTTTTATGCGCTGGGGGAGAAGACTGCGCCCTATTTGGATTTGACGGACTTGATCCAAAGGGTCTACGAGGCCTTTGGCGCCGAGCGACTGATGTGGGCCAGCGACTGTCCCTATCAGGTGCAGAATGAGCACACCTATGCAGCAAGCGTCGATCTAATAGAAAAACGCCTGGACTTCCTAGCGGCGGAGGATCGGGCGCGAATTCTCCGCGATACGGCGGCGGGTTTCTTCTTCGGCTAATTCCGGTCAATTCCAGAGCTATCCTCGTTAGCGATTGACCTTATCCATCGCGATCTCCGATGAGGCGTTCGATTTCCGGGTAGAGGTCGGGATTGGTCTGGCCGCGGGTGAGGGCTGTGTCGATAAGGGCGCGGCCGAGGAAGCCGGGGCCGCCGAGGACCAGCAGTCGCACTTCAGATTTGCTCCTCGTCGAGATAGTCCATCTCCGGCTTGAGATCCCAGCGAATCTGGTCTGGGGGCTGCACGTTGCGGCCCCACGCGGCGAGAATTGGGCGTTCGGCGCGGAGCATGGCCATGCGCTCGGAGATCCGCTCGGGATCCCAGCCGTCGAGGACTTCGGCTTTGAGCTTGTCGATCGTCTGCTGGTGCGCCGGATCTGCGGCCAGGTCGTCGAGCTCGCGGGGATCGGCGTCGAGGTCGAAGAGTTGGCAGGGCTGGCCGTGGTAGTAGTTGAGCTTGTAGTTGTCGCGGCGGATCATTCGTTGGAAAATGCCCTGCTCCGCAAAGGGACCGCCGCCGCCGGCGGCGTCCTGACAGAATTCGGAGAAGGCGACATTGTCCCACTCGGCGTTTTCCGGGTCGCTCAGCAAGGGCAGCAGGCTGCGGCCACGCGAGTTGGGCAGAGCCGGACAGCCGAGGGCGTCGATCATCGTCGCGTTGAGATCGAGCGACGAGGTGACCTTGTCGCAGCGGGTGCCTTCGGGCAAGTGGCCCGGCCAGGATAGGATCGCCGGGACCTTGGCCGAATCCTCGTAAAAGGTCTGCTTCCACCACAACCCGTGCTCGCCGACCTGTTCGCCGTGGTCGGACATATAGACGACGAGGGTGTTGTCCTCCAGGTCATTTTCGCGCAGCGCGGTCATGATCTGGCCGATCAGCACGTCCATGCGGTAGACCAGCGCCCAGTAGGCGGCGCGAGCGCGGCGAATCTCCTCCACGCCGACCTCTTCGATTCCACAGGCGCTACGCCACATTTTGATATGCGGGTGCAGATGGTCGCCGAAGGGCTCGGGGTTTTGCGGCGGGGTGATCTGCTCGTAGTAATGGCGATAGTCTTCGAGCCGGGCGACAAAGGGCTGGTGCGGTAGCATAAAGCCGACCGAAAGCGAGAAGGGCACGGCGGGCTGGCCGGCGCGCTTTTGCACCCCGAGGCGGTCTAGGTAGTGGACGGTCGCGGCGGTGACGTCTTCGTCGTGGACCTGATAGGCGCTCTGGCCGTGGCCGGAGAGCCGCAAGCTGACGCGACCGGGTCCGGCGGTGCCCGCGAGCGTGCCGTGGTCGGCACCGGTGCCGCCGGGTTGGTTGGGGCCGTGGTCGCCGACTAAGCGCTCGGCGTAGCCGTGCAGTTGGTCGGGACCGACCGAGTGCATGCGGCCGACGAGTGCGGGGCGGTAGCCGCCGGCGCCCATGGCATGGGCGAAGGTAGGGATGCCGGAGTCGAGGATATGGGCATTGGTCCAGACTCCGTTTTCGTATGGATAGCGGCCCGAGAGCATCGACATGCGCGAGGGGACGCAGATCGGCGAGGGGCAATAGGTGTTTTCGAGGGTGACGCCGCGGGTGGCTAAGGCGTCGAGGTGGGGGGTTTCTACCAGGGGGTCGCCGTAGCAGCCGGTGACGTAGGGGTTGTGTTGGTCGGAGTGGATATAGAGGAGATTGGGGCGGGTGTCGGTGGTCATGGTTGGGCCTTGGAGGATGGGTAGGATGGATGATGGGTGCGTCGGAAAGGTAGGCGGTGGGGTTGGTCTGGTCAATATGGGGGTTGGGCTCTTGCTAGGGTTGGGGGGTTTCGGCATGCTTTGGTTGCTGTACGGGCTCTTTTTTGGTACGACCTCGCTCAGTCTCGCCCAACATCACTGTTGGGCTCCGAGGGCTATTCCCCTACGCCGCTATCCTGCGGCTACGGGGAACAGCAAGCCGCTGAGGTCATACCCTCAAAGAGCCCTCCGGTAATTTTGCGGTAGTCGTTGGGGATAGATCCTTGATTAATGTGGGAAAGGAATGTTGATGAGTATAAAAAAGGTGGGAATTACTGGGGCCAATGGTACGGTCGGTAGAGTATTGATGGAGGGATTGGTTGATGGGTTTGAATTAACTGCTTTCACGCGGCGGGAGGTGGATTTTCCTTCGAGGATCGTCAATTTTGAGAAGGGGGAGGAGGTCGAGGGGGCGTTTGCGGGGTTGGATGCGGTTATTCATTTGGCGGCTGATCCGAGCCCGATGGCACCTTGGGAAGCGGTGCGCGAGCACAATTTGGAGGGGATGTATCAGGTGATGGAGGAGTGTCGGCGGGCAGGGGTTGAGCGGATGGTTTTTGCTTCGACCAATCACACCCAGCACGGCAATACCATTCTCACCACGCCGGAGACGCTCGATCCGGGAAAGGGCGTGCGGATGAAGTTGGGGGATTTGCCCAATCCCGATTCACTCTACGCGGTGTCCAAGCTCTTCGGGGAAAATATCGGCAAGCTCTACAGCGAGCGCTTCGGGATCGAGTTTGTGGGGTTGCGGATTGGGTGGATCGTGCCCGAAGATACGCCGCTGGTGATGCGCGGGACTCCGGCGGAAGATTATTTGCGGGCGATGTTTTTGAGCCATCGGGACTGCGTGGCGGCGCACCGGCGGGCGCTGGAAGTGGAGACGCGTTATATGTTGGCTTATGTCGTTAGCTCTAATGGTCGGCGGGTTTTCGATCTGGAGGAGACGCGAGCTGCTCTCGGTTATGAGCCGCAGGACGACGCCGAAACGTATTTCGCCGAATAGGAGTTGGTTTGCGGGATTACGACGAGATCGTGCGCCGGGTCGAGGCGCTGGCCGATGAGGTGCAGACCAGGGTCCTCGGCGAAGCGGAGGGCTATCCGATTTTCGGGATCGCACGTGGTGTTGGCGAGGGCTTGCCGACCGCGTTTTTGACCGGTGGTGTCCACGGGGATGGGCCGGCCGGCGTTGAGGCGCTGTTGCGTTTTCTAGAACGGGAGCCCGAGGCGTGGTTGGGTCGCCTCTTCTTTGAGACCGTGGTTTGCGTCAATCTCTATGGCTGGGTTCACAATACCCGCCACAACGCGCAAGACTTGGACCTCAATTGGTCCTATGCCCGCGACGATGTGGTCGAGGTGCAGGTGATCAAGGACCTGGCGCGGGATCGGCGTTTCGCATTCGTCGTCGATTGCCACGAAGACTGGGAGAGCCCGGGTTTTTATCTCTATGAGCTCAGGCGGGACGGGGTGGGGATCGCCGAGGAGATCGCGCGGCGGGTTGCCGAGATCTGTCCGTTGAACGAAAGTGCTGAGATCGAGGGGCAGCTGGCGCGTGGCGGCGTCGTCTATCCCGATATCTCGTTGGAAGAGAAATTGCGCGGTCGGGGCATCCCCCTGGAATTGTACCATGGGCACACCGATCATCTGCTTACGGCAGAGACGCCGACTGGTCTGGCGATGGAGATGCGGGTGGCGGCGCAGCTGGCGGTGTTGGACTTGGTTATTGCAGAGCATCTAAAATAGGATGAGCTCTGCGCGTTGCCTATATTTTAAAATTGGTGTGGGGTCACGATATTTTTATCGTCGAAAGAGGTGTTCCGATGAGTAAAAAAACCAAGAAAGCCGCCAACGCGCCGGAGAATGGACAGCCCAAAGGCGCGAAAATGAAGAAGCAGGCCTACGAACGCGAGTTGGCCAAACTCCATTATGAGCTGGTCAAGCTACAGTACTGGGTCAAGGATCAGGGCTTGCGGGTCGTGGTGCTCTTTGCGGGTCGCGACACCGCCGGCAAGGGCGGGGTCATCAAGCGCATCACCGAACCGTTCAACCCGCGCGGCGCCCGCGTCGTCGCGCTGGGTACGCCGTCTGATCGCGAGCGCACCCAATGGTATTTCCAGCGCTATGTCGCGCATTTGCCCGCTGCCGGGGAGATTGTCGTCTTCGACCGCAGCTGGTATAATCGCTCGGGCGTCGAGCGCGTTTTCGGTTTCTGTAGCGAGGAGGAGTACTGGGAATTTTTGCACTCGTGTCCCGAATTCGAGCGGATGCTGGTGCGCTCGGGGATCATCCTGCTCAAATACTGGCTCTCGGTCAGCGCGGATGAACAGGAGACCCGCTTCCAGGAACGGGCCCAGAACCCGCTCAAGCGCTGGAAGCTCAGCGATATGGATCTCAAGTCCAGGGACCTGTGGATCGACTATTCCAAAGCCAAGGACGAGGCGTTTTTCTACACCGATATTCCCGAGGCGCCCTGGTATACGGTCGAGGCCGACGACAAGCGTCGGGCCCGGCTCAACTGCATCGCGCATGCCCTCGGCCAAATACCCTATAAGGACGTGATTCCGGGCAAGGTCAAACTGCCGCCGCGCCAGAACCTGGGCGAGTATCAGCGGCCCCCCCAGAGCAAACTGCACTTCGTCGATGAGAAATACTGAAGTTTTTTGCATCCAATGGCGCGAAAAATGCATCCATCTCTATGAGTGAAACAACACAAAGCACACCGGGCACACCGGTGTCCGATGACGTCCAACTCGTCGAATGGGCGCGCACCGGCGACCTCAAGGCCTTTGAGGAATTGTTGGGCCGCCACCAGCAGCGGGTGTTGCGGGTGGTGCTGTCGATCCTCAAGGAAGCGATGGACGCCGAAGAAGTGGCGCAGGATGTATTCCTGACCGTCTTCGAGAAAATCGACCGCTTCCGTGGCGACGCGAGCTTTACGACCTGGTTGCACCGCGTCGCGGTCAACGCCGCCCTTATGCGCAGGCGCAAAAGCAAGGCCGACCGCAGCGTGCCGCTCGACGAGGTCATGCCGTCCTTCGACGACCAGGGTCATCTCGCGGTGGATATCACCGATTGGTCCGAGCAGGCCAACGACCCGGTCCTGGCGCAGGAGGCCAAGGCGGTTATCGCGGCGGCGGTGGATAAGCTCGACGAGAAATACCAGACGGTCTTCGCGCTGCGCGACGTGCAGGGCTTCTCGACCGAGGAGACGGCCGAGCTCTTAGCGCTGAGCGTGCCGGCGGTCAAGTCCCGGTTGCACCGGGCGCGGCTCTTTCTGCGCCGCGAATTGGTCGACTATTTCGAAAAACGCGCCTGAGAGGGAATGCAGATGCACAGTTGTAAAGATGTTTTGGAGGCTCTATCCGAGTATCTCGAGGGGGATCTCACGGCCGAAGACCAGGCGCGCTTCGAGCGCCATATGCAGGATTGCCCCCCCTGTGATGCCTTCCTCCAGACCTATCAGAAGTCGGGTGACCTAGCCCGCGAAGTGCTCAAAGATCGCGAAGTCCCCGCCGAATTGAACGACCGCGTGCGCGCCTTCCTCAAAGCCAGATTGGGGCTTGACCAGTAAGACCTTTCGCCATTCCTTTCACCTT
>JAYYUU010000206.1:0-5056 GCA_036343835.1 Candidatus Latescibacterota bacterium
GGCACCGCCATGTTGTATCCAGTAGGTATCGACTTCAAAGGAAAATACCTCGGGGTCGCTCTCGGCACACAGTATCTCGAGACCGGTGCGACCGTCGAAGCGCTCGAGTTCGAAGCTGTGGTTGTGATAGCTGAAGGTGAGATCGGCTGCAATAAGCGG
This sequence comes from Candidatus Latescibacterota bacterium, assembly GCA_036343835.1. Taxonomy (GTDB): domain Bacteria; phylum Latescibacterota; class UBA2968; order UBA8231; family UBA8231. Next base: position 160 of record JAYYUU010000206.1, read on the forward strand.
CCTGGCCGCATCTGAAGCCTCAGCGGCAAAACGCGCAAAACCTTCGCCATTGCGAAATTCCTGCGGTAGGCCGCCAATAGCCACGTGCCGGCAGCCCCACGTGTGATGGTCGTCGATGACGGCCTGGGGTTCGTCGCGGATGCGGTCGTAAGCGATATGGGTGGCGACGATCTGCAAACCTGCGTCGCGGGCGATTTGCGCCAGTTCCGCCGGGTCTATTGGCCCCAGGGCAGAGGACTGTACTGCCTCATAGCCCATGGCTCGCACTTTGGTAAAGGTCGCGCGGATATCGTTCGGGGTCTTGGTAAATTCGCGCAGGGTAAATAATTGGGCGCCGATCGCTGAAGCGGGCATTTCCCCTCCTCTCTCCAGGTATTACGCGCAATATAGAAGCCTCATACCTTCGCGTCAACAGATTGCGATTTTCCCCTCCAGACGAAGCCGCGCACCAGAGTTGCCGCCGCCAATACTCCGCACACCGCCATCAGGGCCATGGCGCCAACTGCGCTTTGCACTCCCCATACTTCCGCCATCGCCCCGCTCTGCAATCTCCCCAGAGGTCCGATCCCGATGCCTACCACCAATGCGCCCATTGCCCGGCTCCTCATCTCATCGGAGGCTTCGACGAGGACAATACTGCTCTGCATTATGCTAAAGCCCGCTTGGCCCAGACCGGAGCAGAACAACAGGAATAAAGACAGTCCAAAGGTCTCGCTATAGGCAAAGGCGGCTACCCCGAGCGCCGAGAGAAGGGATCCTGTCACAAATAGTCTTTCATTGCTAAACAAGCGCCGCCCCAGATGCACCAACGCCAAGCCGAAAAATGCCCCGACGCCGCTCGCCGCACCCAACCATCCCAGGCCCTCCGGCCCCTGGGCGAATATATCGCGGGCGAATACGGGCAGGAGGTTCATATAGGGAAATGCCCAGATATTCATAAATATGGTTATGAGCAAAACCCCAAATATCGGTGCCACCGACCGCACATACGCCCACCCCTGCAGGGTTTGCCCCACCATTTCTCCGACGCCAACGCTGGTCTTTGGCGCCCTGGCGTCCGTCTGCATTCCGACCAGTGCAACCAGCGCCAAGAGACTCAGTATCACCAGGACGATCAGTGCTCCGAGATTGCCGTAGGCGGCCATGACATAGCCGGCGGATAACGGACCGCTTATCCGCGTAATGCCCTGAATGAGATTCTCCAAGACCATGGCGTCGATGGTGCGGTCCTTGCCCACCAGATCGGGGATCAAACTGCGTCGGGTCGGCCAATCCAGGGCCCAAGTCGACCCCAGAATCAGGGCGAAGACCGATAGATGCCAAAATTCCAACTGTTCCGTCCACAACAGCAGCGCCAGCACGGCGGCACCAAGCACATTGACCGTTTGTAAAAAGACAATCAAGTGCCGTCTCTTGTAGCGGTCGGAGATCGCCGACCCAAACAGACCGATAAACAACAGCGGAATGGAGCGATAAAAGCCGACCACCTGCACCCACCAGGGCGAGTCGGTCAAATCCAGAGCCAGCCACCCCAGGACCAGCATCTCCATCCACATCGCCTGCCACCACAGCCCATTGGCCAACCACAACCGCACGAAGTCGCCATTAGCTAGGGGTGCCAGTACTTCCCAGCGATCCAGAGTCAATTTGCTTTTTATCGGGCTTTGGCCAGGCATATTGCGAGGACTATATTTGACGTACTAATTCTCTCTGAACAGGAGGATATAAATGTCTGTAGAGGATAAACTGAAAGAACTGGGTCTCCAACTCCCATCCCCACCACAACCCGCCGGTGCCTATACCCCTGCTATCGCCGCCGCGGGCCTGGTATTCGTATCAGGCCAGTTGCCGCTGGCAAACGGCGAGATTCAATATCCGGGAATGCTTGGGCGCGACCTGGATATCGAAGACGGTTATGCCGCCGCCCGCCTTTGCGCCCTCAACGCGCTGAGCGTTCTCAAAGCTGAGTCGGGCGACCTCGACAAGGTCTCCATCGTCCGCCTCGGAGGCTACGTGGCCGCGAGCGACAATTTTACCGACCACCCCAAGGTCATCAACGGGGCATCCGATCTAATGGCCGATATTTTGGGCACCAGGGGCGTACATGCTCGCCTGGCCGTCGGGGCGTCCAGTCTGCCCCTAGGTGCGGCAGTCGAACTCGAAGTCATCGCCGTAGTCCGCTAGGTTAAGGGGGGCTCCAATTCCTCTGCGGCGGAGCTGCCGTCTTCGGGGGGCTGCTCGTCGGCAGAGTGATTGCCATTGGAAACTGCAGGGCTTGCCAGCGAGCCTTGCGTTGGGTCTTCCTCTGCTTCATCCCAGCCCTTTTTTGGCGGAAGACCGATTCCATGGCGCTCGAGGATTGCGCGCAACTCGTCGCCATCCATGACTTCTTTTTCGAAGAGGATTTTTACGATTTCCTCCAGGGCTTGCCGATGCTGGGCCAGCAGGTCCTTGGCCCGGTCGTAACCCGTCCCGATAATGCCCTTAACCTCCTCGTCGATCAAACGTGCAGTGTCGTCGCTATAGGGACGATCCGCCACCCCCATGCCCAAAAACTGCTGCGAGCGCTCTTCGCGATGGGCGACCAGCCCGACCCGCTCGCTCATGCCGAACTCCTTGACCATCCGTTCGGCCATCTGCGTGGCCTGTTGCAAGTCGTTAGCTGCGCCGGTAGAGATTTCGCCAAAGACGACTTCCTCGGCGGCGCGCCCGCCCAGGATGGCTGCCAGCGTATCCTGCAACTCTTCCCTGGTCATCAAATAGCGGTCTTCGAGGGGCATGTTGAGCGTATAGCCCAGGGCGGCAATGCCCCGCGAGACGATCGAAATCTTCTGCACCGGGTTGGCCTCGGGCAGAATTTCACCGACCATGGCGTGACCGGCTTCGTGGTAGGCGACAATGCGCCGCTCCTTCTCGTTGAGCACGCGACTCTTGCGCTCGAGCCCGGCCACCGAGCGCTCAATCGCCTCCTCAAGTTCGGACATGGTGATCGCCTCTTTGTCCCTGCGAGCGGCCAGCAGCGCGGCTTCGTTTACGACATTGGCCAGGTCGGCACCGGCGAAACCCGGTGTGCGCACCGCTAATTTGTGCAGCACGACTTCGCGGGCCAGCTTCACTTCCTTGGCGTGGATCTTGAGGATAGCCTCCCGGCCCTTGACATCGGGGCGATCGACCTCGACCGTGCGATCAAAGCGGCCCGGACGCAGCAGGGCCGGATCGAGGATTTCGGGGCGATTGGTCGCACCCATCAGGATGACCCCGGCATTGGTGTCGAATCCATCCAGTTCGGTCAACAATTGATTGAGCGTTTGCTCGCGCTCGTCGTGACCACCGAAGGATCCCGCCCCCCGCGCCTTGCCCAGTGCATCTAACTCATCGATAAAAATTATGGCCGGGGCGTGTTTCTTGGCCTGGTCAAAGAGATCGCGCACCCTGGCGGCGCCGACGCCGACGAACATCTCGACAAAATCCGACCCGCTTATTGAGAAAAAGGGCACCCCCGCCTCTCCCGCCACGGCCTTGGCTAGCAAGGTCTTACCCGTACCCGGCGATCCCACCAGCAACACGCCGCGCGGAATGCGACCGCCCAGGGCCTGGAAGCGCTCAGGGGTGCGCAGAAACTCCACGACCTCAAGCAATTCTTCTTTGGCTTCGTCGATCCCGGCAACGTCGTCGAAGGTAATGCCCGTCCCCTTCTCCATATAGACCTTGGCCTTGCTCTTGCCGATCGACATCAACCCCCCGGACCCCCCGCCCAAACGGCGGGCCATAAACATCCATATCGCCACGAAGAAGATCGCCGGCAGGATCCAGGACAAAAGCTGGGCGATCCAGTTGTTTTCGGGTTGGCGGTCGAAATCGACCCCATTCTCCACCAGCATGTCGATCAACTGCGGATCGTCAATCGCGGCGGTGCTGAAGGAATGCTGGTCACCGCCGACCTGTACCATGCCGTGGATGAATTCACCGCTAAAGGTGCACTTGGCAACCTGACCGCTTTTTACCCACTCGCGAAACTGGCTATAGGGCACGTTTTCAACTTGTTTGGCAAAGTAATTTTGCAAGCTCAACAACAGCAGTAAAGTCAGTATGGCATAGGCGATGGAGAGCTGGGTTTTCTTCTCGAATTTCATGCGCTAGTTCCCGGAGCCAGGACGCGCTCTTTCGCTCCCGGTCGGTGCAATACACCGGGGTAAAAGAGTCGTAATGACTTGAAAAAAAATTAGTTGTGGGATATTATGGCGACTAAATTTGAAGATAATCGGTCGAGTGATCGCGGTCAAGGTATGCAGCCGATGGGGGTCCGGCCGCACCGCCCCTGCCATGGTCGGGGACTAGTTGTCTTCTTCTTCCAGCAGATCCAGTAATACGGCAATCTGGTTCGGGCTGAGTGGCTCCCAACTCAACAAGAAGCCCTCGCGAACATATCCGGTCTTTTCGCCATGATTTAGCTGACGGTCGCTAAATAACATAATTTCCCTTCCTCTATCCCCATATATATCGGCACTCCCTTGCCAAACATCAGATTTTGCGTGCGACATAAAAACGCTCGCCGTCGGCAAAGACTGCCCACCACCACCACCTTAGACCTTTTTCAAGGCGATTGCGGGTGTTGAAATAGACGATCTCAAAGCCGCAATCCCGCAACATGCGCTGGATGAGAAAGGGAGGCAGTATTTGCAAATACTTGACCTCTTCTCCCTCGTCTTCACTGAAGCGCTCGCCCAATTCCCGTTCCTTGAAGGGCAAACCGAGAAGCCGCCCGAGGCAAAACTTGACGAAGGTCTTGAGCCGCAAATGGGCAAATTGATTGAAGGCAAAGGGGGAATGACTAGAAAAAATAAAAAGACCCCCGGGTTTTAGGACGCGGAATATCTCGCGCATCGCCCGCTTCTTG
>JAYYUU010000207.1:0-6818 GCA_036343835.1 Candidatus Latescibacterota bacterium
GAGTATCGAAGAGCAGGCGGCCTGTCTGCTCACCGATGGGTTGGCGCTGAGCGGGGCGGGGCCGCAGCTCAATGTCGTATCGACCTTTGCCGCCTTCTACGAGGGCATCGCCCGCGAGGGCTTCGACATGTGGCGCTATCAGCGCAATCTCACCGGCGTCAACGAGGGCATCAACGCCGCCTTCCACATTTCGCACGTGGGCGCCTGTACCGGTCGCGATCATTTTTCGGGTTGGGGTCTGGAGTGGATCAATATCGGCTTGAGCTACTTGCCCTATCTGCACCGCTTTTACGGCCCGGCCGACGCCCGATCGGCCTTTTTGGCCGTCTGCGATATGGCGGCGCACTACGGCGGGCATATCATTGGCATCCCCCGCGACTCGCTGCCGACCCTCGCTAAGCAAGACGGCTCCGGGCCATTGTGGGCGGCGGATGACGAATGGGAGCCGGTGACGGCTTATCGCACATACCCCAAAGCCAGGCGGGCGATTCTGGCCTTTGGCGCGCCGGCTTTTTTGGCGGGCGAGGCAGCCGACAAGCTCGACGGGCGGGTCGATGCGCACATCGTCAATGGGCTGCCGCTGCCGGGCAGTGCGCTAGAGCGGTTGGTGCGCCGCTATCCGGGGGGCGTGGTGACCATCGAGGATGGGCTGATCGGCGCGACCGATGCGGGGATGCGCGGTTTCGCCGGGCTGGTGGCGGCGGTGGCGGCGGACAATAAGATACCCGCCGCGCATATCGGCATCACCGATCCGACCACGGCTCCCTCCGAGGGGCATATGGAGACCTGGGCGCATTTTGGCCTCACCACCCAGGCTCTCGTCGCAGCGGTAAACGGATTGTAGATTGCGTATCACACTATGGTCCCTGGTTATGACGGCGGCGCTCGCCGCCTGTGGCGGGGACTCAAGCGAATTGATGCAGAAGGAGAATCCCTTGTCAGCGGAGAGCACGGACGAGCAGGCCCCCGACGAATACGCGGCGTTGTTTGAGACCAGCGCCGGCAATTTCAAAATACAGGTCACCCGCGCCTGGGCGCCGCATGGGGCCGATCGCTTCTACGCGCTGGTGACCAGTGGGTATTACGACGACCAGCGCTTTTTTCGGGTGGTGCCCGGCTTCGTGGTGCAGTGGGGGATGAGCAGCGACCCCGAGCTGACCAGCCAGTGGCAGCGCGAGCGGATTCCCGACGACCAGGTCGCCGAGAGCAATACCCGCGGGCGGGTTACTTTCGCCGCGACCAGCCTGTCCAATAGCCGCACGATGCAGTTGTTTATCAATATAGGCGACAATGTCAATCTCGACGGCATGGGCTTTGCGCCCTTTGGCGAGGTGGTCGAGGGCATGGAGGCCGTCGATGCGATCAATGCCGAATACGGCGAGCGGCCCGACCAGGGCGAGATCGGCATGCGCGGCAACGAATATCTGAACGAGGCTTTTCCCGAACTCGATTATATCGTGACGGCGAGTATCGCCGAGTGAGAAGCCGTCCCATTCAGGCCTTGTCAACTGTGTACATATGACCCATTTCAAGCGGCGTTAAAGGAGCGAAGTATGTTGCATTATATTTTATTGTTCGGGATGTTCGCACTGGCGATTGGCGGCTGCGGAGCCAGTGACGATAGTAGCGAGGTGCTTATGCAGCCAGCTAGCCCGGAAATGAAAAAAGAAGCTCCGGCCGAGTTCAAAACCGAGTTCAAGACCACCACGGGTGCGTTTCTCGTCCAGGTCACGCGCGAGTGGGCCCCGCGGGGCGCCGATCGCTTCTACAATCTGGTGCGCAACGGGTTTTACAACGACGCGGCACTCTTCCGCGTTATACCAGGTTTCATAGTCCAGTTTGGCATCAACGGCACCCCCGCAATCTCCGCCAAGTGGACCGGCCACCCGCAGCTCAACCCCAACTACAAGGATATCCAGCTCAAGGACGAGCCCGTCAAGGGGACCAATCGACGGGGCACGCTCAGCTTCGCCAAAGGTGGCCCCAATAGCCGCACGACTCAGGTCTTTGTCAATCTCAGCGCCAATGGCCGTCTGGACGGCATGGGTTTCTCTCCTTTCGGCGAGGTGGTTGAGGGGCTGGAAGTGGTGGAAAGCTTCTACGCGGAGTACGGCGAGAGCGTTAGCAGAAAGCAGGGGGAGATCACCCAGCTCGGAAATGAATATCTAAAGGAGCACTTCCCCGAGCTGGACTATATCAAAACGGCGACGATCGTCGACTGAGTTGACCCGCTCGATCCGCAACGAGTCCATCGGGCTCCAGGCCGGCGCCCTGGCCTTGTTGACCTCCGTGTTATGGGGTGGCAATCCCGTGGCCATTAAGATGGGCCTCGACGGCGTGCCACCGGCGGCGATGGCCGGGATGCGCTTCGCGCTGGGCGCCCTGACCGTATGGGTCGGGGCGCTTTTTGCTGGCATCGCATTGCGAGTGCCCAAAAGCGAATGGAAGGGCCTGGGCGGGTTGGCGGTGCTTTTTGCCGCACAGATTTGGCTGCTCAACGCCGGCACCGCCCACACCACCGCCAGCCGCTCGGGGGTAGTGATCAATATCTACCCCTTCTCCACCGCACTCTTCGCGCATCTTTTGGTCGGCGACCGGCTGGGCTTGGGCAAGTGGCTGGGGCTGGGCTTTTCGTTTGTGGGGGTGATGCTCTTGTTTTGGGAGTCGGTGTCGTTTGCGGAGACGGATTATCTACTCGGCGATGCGATGGTGGCCGCCAGTGGCATGCTGCTGGGGCTGCGGCAGGTGGTGATCAAACGCCTGGTCCAGGACCTCAATCCCTATCAGGTCCTATTCTGGCAGGCGATGCTGAGTTTGCCGCTCTTTGCCGCTTGGAGTGCCTTCCTTGAAGCCGAGGTCGAGTACGTCTTTAGCCCTGCAGCGGTCGCCGGGGTGCTCTATCAGGGCATCGCGGTCGCCGGTTTGTGTTTTATCATCCTGGTCTTTCTGCTCCGACACCATTCGCCGGGCCGCCTGGGGGTTTTCAGCTTTGTCACCCCGGTGGTGGGGGTGTTGTTGAGCGCGTTGCTTTTGGACGAGGCGCTATCGCCCTATCTGCTGATTAGCATGGGGCTGGTGGTGCTGGGTATTGTGGTGGCCAATCGCGTCGAGCGCGCCCAGGGAGCCTAAGGTACGGATTGCACCGGAGTAGAGGGGACTAAAGGATCGGGCCATTTGCGCCGAAGAGATCCGGTTGCGCGAGCGCATTCCCTCATCTCTGGGCAAAATGCGCGCTGCGATCTTATATTTTATTTGGAGATTTGAATTGTCAGACGAAAATATGAAAATCTGCTGCGTCGGCGCCGGCTATGTCGGTGGCCCCACCATGGCGATGATCGCCCACAAGTGCCCGGAGATCGAGGTGACGGTGGTCGACTACAACCCCGACCGCATCGACGCCTGGAACTCCGACGCGCTGCCGATCTTTGAGCCCGGGCTCGATGAAATAGTCAGGAGCAGCCGCGGCCGCAACCTCTTTTTTACCACCGATCGGGACCGCGGGGTCCGCGAAGCCGATGTGATCTTTATCGCGGTCAGCACCCCGACCAAGGACTATGGCGTCGGCGCCGGACGGGCCGCCGATCTCAAATACGTCGAGAGTTGTGCGCGCCATATCGCCGCGGTGGTGGATTCCGATACGATCGTCGTCGAGAAGTCAACCGTGCCGGTGCGCACGGCCGACGCGGTGCGCACCATCTTAGAAGCCAGCCGCGGCAAAGGCGAGCTACAGGTGCTTTCCAATCCGGAATTTTTGGCCGAAGGCTCGGCGATACAAGACCTCGAAACGCCCGACCGGGTGTTGATCGGCGGCGCGCGCACCCCGGAGGGGGATCGCGCGATCGAAAAGCTGGCCTCGATCTACACGCACTGGGTGCCGCGCGAGAAGATCGTCACCACCAATCTGTGGTCTTCCGAGCTATCCAAGCTGACGGCCAACGCCTTTTTGGCCCAGCGCATTTCCTCGATCAACGCCATTTCCGCGCTCTGCGAAGCCACCGGCGCCGATGTCGACGAAATCGCCCGCGCCATCGGCCTCGACAGCCGCATCGGTCCCAAGTTCCTCAAGAGTTCGGTGGGCTTCGGCGGATCTTGTTTCCAGAAGGACATCTTCAACCTGGTCTATCTGTGCGAGCATTTTGGCCTGGAGGAAGTGGCTGACTACTGGGAACAGGTCGTGCATATGAACGACTATCAGAAGCGGCGCTTTTCGCGGCGGATTATGGAGGCGCTCTTCAACACCGCCTCGGGCAAGCGCATCGCGGTACTGGGCTTCGCCTTCAAGAAGGACACCAACGACACTCGCGAGTCGGCCTCGATCTACGTGTGCTGCGACCTACTGCAAGAGCAGGCGCAACTGGCCATCTACGACCCCAAAGTACCCGCCGAGCAGATCCACGCCGATCTGCAGCTGGCCGAAGGGAGTGGCGGCGAAGTCGAAATCTGTAGCGACCCGTATACTGCGGCAGCAGGCGCCCATGCGGTGGCGGTGATGACCGAGTGGGATGAATTCCAGACATTGGACTATCAGCGGATCTACGATTCGATGCTCAAGCCGGCGCTGATTTTCGACGGTCGCAATATCCTCGATCTCGAACACCTGCGCGCAATCGGTTTTAAGGCCGAGGGGATCGGCAAGGAATAAACGGGGCCTGATGTCTCAGCGCTGGTACAGGGGCAACCTGCACATGCACTCCTTCTGGAGCGATGGCTGCGATTTTCCGGAGTGCGTCGCCGCCTGGTTCAAGGAGGCCGGCTATCATTTTATCGCCTTCACCGAGCACGACCAGCACCAGGTTGGCGAGCGCTGGTTGCGCTGCGATCCGGAGACGGTTGGGGGCCGCACCGTGGCGGCTAATGATCTGGTGGGAAAATATGTGCGCGCTGCGGTGCGAATTGGGTCGAGCGGCGGAGGGTGGACGGCCTGGAGGAAGTGCGGCTCAAAGCGCTGGCCGAGTATCGGCATCTCTTTGAGGAGCCAGGCCGCTTCCTCTGTCTGACGGGCGAGGAGGTGACCGCGACCTGGGGGGCGGGCGATGCGGATCGGACCCACTGGATTAATGTTTATAACGCGCCTTCGGCGCTAGGGCGTCAAGACGGCCATGCCGATAGCCAGGCCGCGCTGCAAGCGGCCTTCATCGCGGCGGGCGCAGCCGGTCGGAGTTCGGCTCGCGAAACGGCGGTCTACCTCAACCACCCCAACTTCCGTTGGAATGCCAGCGCCGAGGATATAGCCGCCGCGACAAGGCTGCGCCATCTGGAGATTTACACCGCACTCGATATGTGCCATACCTATGGCAACGAAGTCCATGCCAGCGCCGAAAGGATCTGGGATGTGGCGTTGTCGCTGCGGCTCGCCGCGGGAGATGGCCCGCTGATCTACGGGTTGGCGACGGACGATTGCCACGCCTACTATCCGCACGAGACGCTGGGATCGACGGCCATGCCGGGCCGCGCCTGGGTCCAGGTTCGCAGCGCCCACCTGACGCCGGACCACCTGATCGGCGCGATCAATCGGGGCGATTTCTACGGCAGTACCGGGGTCGAGCTAAGCGAGATACAGGTGGACGGGGGCGCGCTGCGGATCGAGGTTGCGGCATGCGAGGGGGTGCAGTATAAAACCCGCTTTATCGGCACGCGCCAGGGGGCGAATTTATCTGCGGAGCCGGTTGTCGACGCGGACGGCAACCAGCTGCGCACGACCCGGCGCTATGGCGATGCCATCGGCCAGGTGTTAGCCGAAGTAGAGGGCGTTGCTCCGATCTATTCCCTTGTCGGTGACGAACTCTACGTGCGCGCCGTAGTCTGCGCCGATGTCCCGCATCCCCACCCCACCACACCGGGCGAAGTGCAAAAGGCCTGGGTTCAACCCATCCAACCCTAGGGCGTGTCTGAAAGGTCCAATCTGGCCGTCGCGTCTGCACAGCGCTTTTCAGACGCGCCCTAACGCACCGGCCCCAGACCCCCATAATCTCGCCCCAGTGGTAGGCAGGACGGCTCTTCCGTCGGGCGGAATGGGACCATCGCGGCGATCTCGTCGAGGCGCTGGAGGATTTCCGACGCGAGCGGTCCGCGGTCGGCGGCGGCGATATTAAGCTCCACTTCTGCTGCTGAGCGCGCCCCCATCAGGGTGCAGGAAATATCCGGATTCGACAGCACGAAGCGCAGCGAGATCTCGGGCAGGCTCATGTCGATCTCGTCGAGCAAGGCGTAGAGTTTGAGTAATTGCGCGCGACGCGGCGGGCTCATCCACCGGGGTCCGGCCTGCACTTCCTCGTCGTGGCGGCGCGAGAGTACGCCCTGCTGCAGCGGCGAACCGATGACGATACCCATGCCGAGTTTTTTGGCCGTCGGCAAGATCGCGTGTTCGGCCTCGCGCCAGAGCAGGCTGTAGTTGAAGGCGGTCAACACCACGTCGAAGCGGCCGGTGGCGAGGATCGGCGCCATGGCGTAGGCGGTGGTGCCACCCACGCCAGTAAAGCGGATAATGCCCCGTTCTTTTAACTCGTCCAATACGTCAAGCACCGGACCGATGTAGTTGTCGCGGTCGGTCCACCAGTCGTAGAAGCCGGGGCGCTCGGGTTCGTGGACCATCAGTAGGTCGATATGGTCGCGTTTTAACAGACGCAGACTTTCTTCTACCGACTGGCGCAGGTGGTCGGGGTTTTGTGGTGCGAAGGGTTGTGGGCGGCCACCGATTTTGGTAGAGAGGTAGCAGGGGGTGTCGACTCCGGGGAGGACGCGGCCGAGAACTTCTTCGCTGTCTCGGTAGGTGGGGGCGGTGTCGACGTAGTTGACGCCGAGTTCGAAGGCGCGCAGGG
>JAYYUU010000208.1:0-8398 GCA_036343835.1 Candidatus Latescibacterota bacterium
TTTGCCCTTTGGCGTATTGCGCGCCGTAGAACGGCCATCCTATACCGATATGTTATTCGACCAGTTCGCAATAGCGGTCGATTCCAAGGGTGTCGGTGATCTCGACAGCCTGTTTAACACGGGTGATACCTGGGTCGTCGATTAGCGAAAGGAGTATTTTTTGATCTGTCCTTCATGCTCCCACGACAATATTGCCGGGGTCGATACCTGCGCTGAATGCGGTCAGAGCCTCAGCGATGAGTACCAGGATTGGGGGAGTGGGGAATTCCAGGAGATTCTAACCGAACAGCTCTCCGTGCTCGAGCCCCGGGCGCCGATCTGCGTGGCATCGGATGCTTCGCTGGCCGAAGTCATATCCCTGCTCAAGGGGCGAAACGTAGGCTGCGTCATGGTAACTGGCGCAGGGGGGAAGCTCATCGGGATATTCACCGAACGCGATGTGCTCTACCGGGTCGCCGGGCTGATCCGCGACCTGGAACAAATCACCATCGAAAGCTTGATGACCCGGCGCCCCACGGCGCTCAAGGTCGATGCAGCCATCCAGCATGCCATGCACCTTATGAGTATCCACGGTTTCCGCCACGTGCCGCTGGTGGACGACGAGGATCAACCCGTGGGATTTGTTTCCTTCAGGGATATCGTCGACTATATCGAAAAGAATTTCGCCTCCGTAGCCTAAAATATTGGCGCGGGGGGCCGAATCCGGGGGTTGCCATATACCATGTGGCCAACCCCCGTTTTTAAAGGTGGTTTCGCCATGCGATTGAGATGCTCCGCGGTATACCCCATTCTCGCGTCACTGCTGCTGGGTGGGACCGCTGTCCAAGCCGAGTTAAACAAAGGCGACCTGAATACCACCCGGATCGCAACCGAGGCCGACTGGCTGCAGTTGCAATTATCCGTACTGGGGTTAAAACTGAGCTATCCGGCCTACCGCATCGACCTGGAACTGACCGATGATGCGGTGATTGAATTTACTTTTATCGCCAGCAGTGGGATGGCTGTACATCTGACGGAAGAAGTGGGGAAGGCCGAAGCCGAAGAAGTCATCTCCTATCACGCCAGGGGCATCGGCGACCAGATCGAAGAATTGATTCGCGACGAGTTTCCCGTCTTGTGGTCGGGATTTGACGGCAGAACGGATATTCGCGGTCGCTTTATCGGTCCGGGTAGAGAATGGGATGACCCGCCGCGCGAAATAGGCAGCTGGTTGGAAGCCAAGTTCTCCTGGGAAAAATGACGGTGGCTACTCGGGGTCGTGGTTGAGGACCTCGCCCTGGGTCGATTCGTCGAGGGGGATGATTTTGTCGATCACCGGCTCTTCGGTCGTTATGACCCATCCGCGCACGGATTGCCCGAAGATGATAATCTCCTTTGGTTTGGCGTCGATGACTTTAGATGCGGAAGTGTGGCGATCTTTGTTGGTGCAGAAAAAAGTATGGCGGCGCGTCATGCCTTTTTCCTGATCTTCCATCGGGCCTATCTCCTCAGCTGTGTTCCGCAAATTCATGAACCGTCTCCACCAGTAACTTGACCTGCTCATAGGGAGTGTCTGGAAAGACGCCATGCCCTAGATTGAATATGTGCGGCCGGCCTCTGGATGGTTCTAAGATGTGTCTGGCCGCCGCGATAAGGCTTTGCTCGGAGCCGTAAAGCGCACAGGGGTCGAGATTGCCCTGCAGGGGGAACTCGTTGCCGAATTTGGCACGGGCCAGGTCGAGGTCAATTCTCCAGTCGAGGCTCAGGACATCGGCACCGACTCGGCCAAAGCGGTCGAGGTTGTGCGCGGCGGCGAGGGGAAAGTAAATGACGGGGGTATTCAATGGTGCGAGTCGTGTGCAGATGCGCGGGAAATAGGGCCCAGCGCAGAGGGCGCAGTGGTCGGGGGCTAGCAGACCGATGGAGGGGTCGAATAGCTGGACGGCCTGTGCTCCGGCTCGGATTTGTGCCGCGAGGAAGTCGGCGACTAGGTCGCATAATAGATCGAGCAGTTTATGGGCGAGATCCGGGTCGGAGTGGAGCATGCCGCGAAAGGCTGGAAAGTCTTTAGAGCTGCCGCCTTGCACCAGCCAGGTTGCCAGAGTAAAAGGCGTACCGGCATAGCCGATGAGCGGAATGGTCGGAGGCAGCATCTTGCGGACCATCTGCACCGTTTCGAGGATAAAGCCAAGGTCTTCCTCGGGATCGACGCTGCGGAGGGCGGCGATGTCCGTTGCCGAACGGACGGGGTGAGTAAAGACGGGCCCTGGATCGTAGGTGTAATCGCTGCCCAGCGCCGCCAGTGGGGTCACCAGGTCGGTAAAGAGAATGGCGGCGTCGACCCCGAGCATCTCGACGGGCATCAGGGTTATCTCGGCCGCGAGTTCGGGGGCGTTGAAGAGTTTGCTGATCGAGCCGTGCTGCTGACGCAATTCCCGGGAGGGCTTGAGGATGCGACCGGCTTGGCGCATTATCCAGATCGGGGTGGTGGTCGGGACTTGCCCGTGGCAGGCTTGGAGAAAGGGGGGGTCTACACCGACGTGGTCCTGAATAGCGTCTCTGGGCACTTAGCGGCTCCTGGTGGGGGTCTACGTTGCTGCGAGATTTCCCAACTACTGACCAGGCTCAACCATCCACTCGGGTAGGGTAATGCGATACATTATTGCATCTTCAAGTGTCTTGAAAGTGACCCGGTCTCCCTCCATATCTGCCCGATAGACATCCGGATCTTCACTATCGGCCTTGAAAGCCAATAGGCGCAGGGGGGGCAGTTTGCGATCTGGCCAGTACTGGCCCACCTCTATTTCTATATCGGCCTGGCAGTCAAATGGCACTACATCAATTTCCCACTTGCGCTCTTTGACTACGGCGGCGCCATCGAGCTGGACGGGGCCAAATTGAAGCTGTTGTCCACGAGTATCGACGTAGAGGTAGTCCTCGCAAGAGGCGTAGTCGATGCGGCCGGAGCCCGTATCGGCTGAATAGACCAGCAGGCCCTCCTCGTTCCAGGCGCAAAAAGAGCCGGGGGGCAAAGTGTAAGCTGTCTCGTCGCGCCGGATGGTCCAAGATTGTTCCCAGTTGAGGTTGGCGTGGATCTGGAGTCCGTTGTTGTAGACGACGCGAATCTGCCCGTCGGATATGCCTCCGGCCAACAAGGCGTCATTGGACGATAGGAATTGGTCGTTGTGATAGTATTCGATCGTGCTGACGGGTACGCGGAGATAGTGTTGTTGTAATTTCTGGAGTAAGAAGTAGGATTTGATCGTAGTGGCGACGCCCCACTCCAATTGATCGGGGAGCAGACCGGCGTGACCAAAGGCCACCGTTGCGGCGAGATAGCGGTCTAGATGGGCGCTGCGGCTGTGTTTCTCGCCCTGTGGAATCCCCGTGGCGAAGTACTGGTCAATCGTCCCCACGCCGGCATCGGTCTCGATGGGATGGAGATTGTGCAGGTCGAAATCCACCAGGGGCGGAATGCGGCTGGGATCGCCGCCGACCATGCGTGCGAGATAGCCGTTGAGTTGGCCGGCATAGAGCCAGTGGTTGCCGCCATCGCCTATGGTCAGACCGTTTTGGCCCTGTGAGTTGAGAATGTCGCGCTGTAGCTTATAACTTTCAGGCAGACTACCCATCGCTTCGGCGCTGGGGCTGAAATCGTTGAATTCCCAAGGGGGGATTTCTGCATGCGCTTTGATGTAGAGGGCATCGCATTGGTATTTCTCAATGACGGTGCGCGCGTGTTCGGGTGCCAGGGCTAGGGCCTCGGATTGTTTGAGCAAATAGAGACCTGAGCCGGTGGGCGCCGGTGTGCCGTCTGGTAGCTGAGCCGCCAATTCAGGGCTCCAGTGGGGATTGGTGATTGCGATGCTTTTGTAGTTGGCTTGCAAGCTGGTTTTAAAGCCCAGGTCGGATAGGGCTTCTAGATATTCGGCGAGGGCGTCATCGCCGCCCTTTGCCTCGGCCCCGGACGATGTCAGGGATGCATTGCCGTCTCCGTCGTGCCAGGTTTCGCTCGGATGGTTAATCAATAGCTGGTTGACCCCCATAAGCTTGAGTACGCGCATATTCTCATATAGGTCGACATAGCTTTCTTCGGTGGCATCGATATAGGGGATATTGAACCAGATATAATCGGCCAGCGTATCGCCGAGACCCGCGTCGGGGGTGGCAAGCGTCGGGAGCACTTCTTCGTATTGGGTCGATGCGGTGATTAGCCAGCGCTCCTGGAAGGCATTTCTCTTGCCATCGGCCAAACCGGCATAGTTGCTACCGCCGTTGAGTTGGACCAGGCGCTGGGCTTCTTCGAATGGAGGAGCGTGCAGGCTGGATGCGCCGGAGTAGTGCCAATCGACAAAGCTGGAAAGAAAATAGCCCGCAGTGCAGAGGATATGCGGGTAATTATCGCCGAGATTGAAATAGGGGATGGATATGAGGCGCGGGTGCAAGGCGCCCGTGACCCGACCAAGGGATAGACCCGTACCTTTGCCATTGCCGCCTTCTATTTCGACAATGAGGGATTTGCCGCTGATGCGCAACCTGTAGAGGAAATTGGCCTGTTCTTCGCCCAATTTCCATTGCCAGCGGGCTTCGACGGTGTCGCCGATCTGGTCGCAGGAAACGAAGTGGCGTTCGACTTCCTCGCTGTCAGCCGTCCTGATCGAACCGCCCATTTCAACCGAGATTCCACCTCCATCGGCTGGATTAATGGGTTCGCTGTTGTTTATTTCTAGCTCGATATCGGAGAAAGTGCCATCGATGGGGGTGTAGACGAAGTTGACCACGGCAGAAACAGAGCGGCTTTCGAAGACATAGGATATACCCTCTTTGCGTATTGAGGTCTCGACTTCTTCCCCGACAGTGGGATCCATTGATGGTCGACCGGCCGTGTCGTCATCAAGCGGGTGGTCGTCTGGGGCCGCTACAGCCCTTGGTAGGTGTTCCATGGAAGATCTTAACTCCAGAGTTTTCGCCAAATTATATATTCAACCATAGAAGGGAGCAAAATAGGGAATAAAGGGAGAAGTGTCAAGCTGAGGCAGCTTGATTTGACCTTTGACCTGAGTGGATCTATCTTATTGTTTTTCTTGTGACTTTAGTTGTATTGGAGTGGCTTTGCAACCCAGCGATACCATAGTGGTTGGAGGAGGAGCCGCAGGGATGATGGCGGCGATTGTCACCGCCGAAGCTGGCGAGCGGGTGACCTTGCTCGAGGGCAGTGGTAAATTGGGTCGGAAGATCCTGATTTCGGGAAATGGCCGCTGCAATCTGACCAATATGGCGGCGGACGATCTCTCGCACTATCACGGCAACCACCCGCATTTTGCCCGTCGCGTTCTGCAGCAATTCCAACTCGGGGAAACGCTGGCCTTTTTTGGCGACTTGGGGATCGAATTCCGCGAAGAAAAACGCCGCCGACTATTCCCAGTTTCCAATCAAGCTCGGTCGGTGGTCGACTTGCTCGAAGATAAAATGCGCCACGCGGGGGTCCATATTGAATTGGATGCCAAGGTCGTGCGGGGAGATCGCGACCCCGATTTTATTTTGCACGCGGCAGATGGTCGGCGTTTCGCTGGCGGGCGGGTGGTGCTGGCTAGCGGGGGTATTAGTCTGCCCCGGTTGGGGGCCGATGGCACGGGCATGGATCTGGCGGTAGCCTGGGGGCATCGACTCACCAAACTCAAACCCGGTCTGGTGTCTTTGATTAGTCCGGAGAAATACCTGGCCAGAATGCAGGGCCTCAAATTGAGAGCTGAAGTAAGCGTCGAACTCAAAGGGGGCCACAGGGCAAGCGACACCGACGATCTGCTCATTACCAGATACGGTGTTTCTGGTTTTACCATTTTAAACCTCAGTGCCCGTCTGGTTCCCGAGTTGGGACCGGGATCTGCAATTGTCCACGTGAATCTCTTCCCGGGGCAGAGCTCCGAGACCATTAGCCAAATGCTCAAAGAGCGCTGGCAGCGCCATCCCCACCGCTCGCTTGAACTCAGTTTCGCTGGTTTGTTATCGAGCAAATTCGTGCGTCCATTCCTCGATCACCTGGGGCATGCAGCGGGACAGCAGGTCGACCAGCTGGACAAGGGGGAGCGTTGGCGGCTCGCGCAAAATCTGACCGATTGGTCGATACAGGTCAGTGGGCCGAGGTCATTCGAATACGCGGAAGTAACTATTGGTGGGGTGTGCACGGATGAGATTAATCCAGATACACTGGAGTCCTATTTAGTACCGAGTCTCTACTTCGCGGGTGAGATGGTCGATGTCCACGCGGACCTGGGTGGATTCAACTTTCAATGGGCCTGGGCGAGTGGAACTTTAGCCGGTCGTCGGTTGGGGGGATGATGCGCGTTGACATCGCCACTAGCGGCGCTTAGGATCTAATTATATGGTGGTAGGCATAGTATTGGCTGCGGGGATGTCCACGCGCATGGGGCGGTTAAAGCAACTGCTGCCCCTGGGGGGGCGACCAGCCATTCAGTGGATCGTCGAGGTGTTGGTCGGCAGGCTGGATCAGGTGCTGGTGGTGCTGGGGCATCGCGCCGACGAAATCGCCCCTGCAGTAGCCGATTATCCGGTGCAGACCGCGATAAATACCGAGTATAAATTGGGCATGCTTTCCTCGGTGCAATACGGAGTGCGCAGGGCGGATAAAGGCGCTGATTATTTGATCTGCCTGGGGGACCAACCCCGATTGGATGGCGCTGTCGTAGACCAGGTTTTACAGGCGGCCAAACAAGTCGAGAGGGGGATGGTCATCCCCGCCCATCAGGGGAAGCGGGGTCATCCGATATTTATTCGCAATGCCTATCGCCGGGAAATTTTGGCTTTGGGGCTGGATGGGGGATTGAATACTCTGATGCGCAGCTACCCGGAGGATATCCACGAGGTAGTCGTTGGTCAGACTGGAATCCTCGAAGATATGGATACGCCCGTCGACTATCAGCGCGAACTCAAAAAGTGGTCGCATGAGTAAACAATGGACGATATAATTCGCGAAATAGGCCGACGCAGACAACGGGGTGAACGCATGGCCCTGGCGTCTCTGGTCTGGAGTTCGGGTTCAATTCCGATGAGCGACCGGGCCAAGATGATCGTCGGCGAGGACGGGGGCATTTTCGGGACGATCGGCGGCGGTTGCCTCGAAGCGGAGGTCCTGACCGCCGGCCGCACTGCGCTGGAGACGGGCGACAACCAGCTTATGCGCTATACGATGACGGAAAAACAGGCCGGTGAAAGTGGTTTGAATTGCGGGGGGACCGTGCGGATATATACCGAATTGATCGCACCCAATAGCTCCTCCGACCTCTATGGTGCGGTATTGGAAGCCAGGGCTGCGCGACAAGGTTGTATTCTGGCCACCCTGCTCAAGGGCCGCAATGACCTCGGGGTGGGAAAGCTGTGGATCGGCGCCGACGGCGCTACTCGCGGTTCGCTGGGGGCGGCAGCGGTCGATCGACAGGTCGCGGAGCGATTACCCGCAGTACTCAAACGAGAACGCGGCCAGGTTTTCGAACTCGATTTGGATCGGGCTACAGTAGATTTACTGGGCGAAGTCAGCGGGGAATTCGCAGGCAAGCCGGAGGTATTTATAGAGCCCTTCCTGCCCGAACCCGTTCTCTATGTCTTTGGCGGGGGTCACGTGGGAGGGCACATCGGAGTATTGGCCAAAAACGTTGGCTTTCGCGTGGTAATTATCGACGACCGGCCGGCCTTTGCCAATCCCGAGCGCCACCCCGGGGTCGACGAGTGTCTGGTGGCCGAGATGGATGGTGTCTTCGACCAATTGCCCATTGATAACCAGGCCTATATCGTCATCGCTACCCGCGGCCACCAACACGACGAGATCGTCGTCGAGGCGGCGATCAAAACACCTGCGCGCTATGTCGGTATGATCGGTAGCGAACGCAAGAAAATGATGTTGTGGCGACGGATCGAGAGCCGGGGCGGCGATCGCGAGCAGCTAGGTCGAGTCTACGCGCCCATCGGCGCCAATATCGGTGCCGACACCCCCGAGGAGATCGCGATCAGCGTGGTCGCCGAACTAATTTCCATTCGGCGCGGCAAGTACAAGGTCTGGAAAACCAAAAAAGGGGGGGTGGATGGCAGATGAAAGCCTGCGCTATCCCCAGGGCAGTTTCTCCGCGGAGTCTAATCACACCTTTGCAATGAACGAAGAGCGAATTTGCGCGGCGAAGCTGAAGTTGGGTTCCGACGCCTGAAAACACCAAGCACCGCAAGGGGCAGCTATTAAATCCAGGTGAGGAGGAAAGCGGTGGGAATTCCCTCGCCGTTTTTGCAATTGTGAAACACTACGATACCCGTCAGCTAAAGCGAACCCTGGGTAAATATGCCATAGGGGAAGTGAGTCTTGATTTGGGACCAGGTATGGAAATAAGGGTGGTTGAGGTTGCCGACGCGTATC
>JAYYUU010000209.1:0-6391 GCA_036343835.1 Candidatus Latescibacterota bacterium
CCGGGTTGCCGATGCATCGCCGGGCGCAGTTGGGGATTGGCTACCTGCCGCAGGAGACGTCGATTTTTCGCAAGTTGAGCGTGGCGCAGAATATCCGCGCGATCCTAGAAACGCGGGATTTGGACAAGGCGCAGATCTCCGTGCGTCAGGACGTGCTGCTGGCTGAGTTGGATTTGGTCGATCGCGCCGAGCAGCGGGCCGATACGCTTTCGGGGGGGGAGATGCGGCGAGTAGAAATTGCACGGGCACTGGCCTGCGAGCCACGCTATATGCTTCTCGACGAGCCCTTCGCCGGGATCGATCCACGCACAGTGGAAGACATCCAGAATATTATCGCCGAGTTAAAGGCCAAGGGTTTGGGCGTGTTGATCACCGACCACAATGTCCGCGAGATACTCGAAATTACCGACCGCGCCTATATCATGGTCGACGGCAAGATCCTCACTTCGGGCACAGCCGATGAATTGATCGCCGACGAGCAGGTGCGGCAGATCTATCTCGGTGCGCGCTTCTCCAGGTAAAAGATTGATATATAACCGTCTTTACTTGACTTTTTCTGCCCACCCCCCCTTATTATATACGACGCACAGCAATTATCGGACCAATCTGTTGAAATATAGTTGAAATACTTGATTTATAAGAGTTTACTCTATGCTTCGCATCTCTCAAAATCTCAGCTTGCAGCAGAAGATGGCACCCCAGCTCATCCAATCGCTACAGCTATTGCAGATGTCGACGCTGGAGTTGGAGCTCGAGATCAAACAGCAGCTCGAGCTCAATCCGCTGCTCGAAGAGTCGATGGAGCAACTCGAGGACCAGGAAGAGGAGCAGCCCGAAAAGGAAGAAGAGGGGATCAAGGAAGAGGAAGAGCTGCCACAGGATGTGGAGGAGGTCGACTGGGACAAGCTCCTCGACGATCAGTTCGACACCGGTTCATATAATAGCGAGCGCACCGAATACGATCCCAATTGGGAGGTCGACCGCGAGTCGCAGGAAAACCGCATCACCACCATTCCCCCTTTAGTAGCACAGCTCTACGAGCAGCTTTCACTCAGCGATCTCGAGCCCGAAGACCGCGAGATCGCCGAATATATTATCGGCAATCTCGACGACCGCGGCTATGTGGGTTGTCCGCTCGAAGAGCTCGCCGCCGATCTCGATCTCGAGGTCGAAGAGGTGGAGAAGGTGTTGCGGGTGATTCAGACCTTCGATCCGCCCGGGGTCGGGGCCCGCGATTTGCGCGAGTGCCTGATGATCCAGCTGGTCCTGCACGAGGATGCGCTCAGCGAACTGGCCCTACAAGTGGTGCGCAACCACATGGAGGATCTGACCCGGCGGCGTCTGACGCGTATCACCCGCGCGCTGGGGATATCCAACGAGGTGCTCAAAGAAGTGTTGGGGGTGATCGAGTTATTGCAGCCCAATCCGGGTTCGCCTTCGAGCAGCGACTACAATGGCCTGTTGACCTTGGATACCGAGGTTTCGTATATCACGCCGGACCTGATCGTCGAGCAGGTGGGCGAAGAGTGGATCGTGTCGCTGGCCGATGGTTCGATGCCTTCTCTAAAAATCAATTCGACGTATACTAAGCTCTTGAAAAACTCGCGCAGCAATGGCAAAGAAGACGTCAAGGGCTACGTTTCCAAAAAGCTCAACGACGCCCGCTGGCTGATCAATGCCATCCAACAGCGCCGCACCACGATGCTCAAGGTTGCCAACTATCTCGTGCACGCGCAGATGCCCTTCTTCGAGGAGGGGCCGGCGCATCTCAAGCCGATGGTCTTGCAGGACGTGGCCGATGCGGTGGAGATGCACGTGTCGACGATCAGCCGGGTCTCAAATGGCAAATACATGCAGACGCCGCACGGGGTCTTCGAGTTGAAATACTTCTTCGACAGCAAGGTTTCGACCAATGAGGGCGAGGACGTGTCGGCGCGGTCGGTGAAGGAGAAGATCTCGCGGATGATCTCCGACGAGATCAAGTCCAAGCCGCTGTCGGACCAGGAGATCGCCGACCGCTTGAGCGCGGCGGGATTGAAGATCGCGCGGCGGACGGTGGCCAAGTATCGCGATCAGTTGGAGATTTCTTCGCAGCGGTATCGCAAAGAGTTATAGGGACAGAGAAAATAAGCAGGAAGGGGACCGTCGGCATTGAATGTCGGGCGGTTTTTTATATGTACGGGCACTGGAGGCATTAGGGATTCACATCTACTTCACGGATTTTACCGTTAAGGGCATGCCTTTTTCTTTGCGGACCTCCAAGCACTCCCTTATCGCATCTTGGATATTCCCCTCGGCTTCCTGCTCCGTCGTCCCCTGGCTGATGCATCCGGGAATGGCCGGGCATTCGGCGACGAAAACTCCGTCTTCGTCGTGTGAGATTGTAGTAGCAAGCCTCTAAAGCAACCGCTCCTCGTCATCGAACTCCATCGCCACCAGTTCGCCCACCGGCTCCAGATCCGGATGGCTCTTAAATTCTTCCAATAGCGTCTCGGAAATCTGAATCTCGCCGATGTCGAGAGTGGTCTTGATTCGCACCACGCGCGACCGCTCAGTTTTTTCGAGAGGCTGCACGCTGAGCGCGGCCTCGATGGCGTCGCGGTCGGTTTCCATGACCACCGGCACATAGGCGCGATTTAAAAAGGTCGTGGTGAAGACATTGGCGTAGGTGGTCTTGAAGTCGATGCTCTCGTGCAGCCGGCGGGTGATGATATCGGCTAGGCCGACGCCATTGGCGTTGCCGTGGGTTTCTGCGGTCAGATCCAGAACCGCGATGCGGGCGACTCCGGGGCTGGTGGGCTCTTTGACGCCGGGCAGCCACATGCGGCCGACGACATTGGTGTCCATGCCAGTGCCCGAGATATTCTTGCCAATCTGCTCGATGATCAGCAGGTCGATCCCCTGGACCAAGATGCGCGGCATGGCGACGCGGGCTTCTGCTAAGAGCTGTGGCTCGCGGCGCTGGAATTGTGAGGGTTTGAGTGCCTCGACGCGCATCGTCTGTTCGTAGGCGTTTTCGACGAGGGCCAAACCCAGCAGGATCGGGGCTTTTTTTAAGATGGCCTGACCCCAGGCCGGGATCAGCCGCGCCAGGCTTTCGGCGCCACCGGCGTGGGCGATGGTTGCGCCCTTGTGGCTGCCCAGGCCGATGGTCATCATTTTCATCAGACCGCTTTCGAATACGCCGCGAAAGGACGTGTGCGGTTTGATGCGGTTGATGAGTATTACGCCATCAGCTGCGGCGGCGAGGCGGTTGAGCAATACTGGGGTGCCGTCGTCAAGTGCGTCGACCTCGACCACGTCCATCGTCGATTCTACCGGACAGCCCATGCTCTCTTCGTCGATGCCATAACTTTTGAGGACTGCGATTTGCCCTTCAGCCGTAGCGCCGCCATGGCTGCCCATCGCCGGGAGCAGGAAGGGCTCGCCACCGGCCTCTTTTATGCCGTCGACGACGGTGCGGGTGATCAGCGGGATATTGGCGATGCCGCGGCTGCCGGAGGAGACGGCGATGCGGGTGCCGGGGGCGATGGCCTCGGCCAGGTTGGCTGCGGCGAGTTGGCTGCGAATCGTGCCGGCGACGTCGGCGAGCGAGGTGGCGGCGAAGTGCTGTTTGACGATGGCCATTTTCGGCAGCTGCATGGGGGTGCCTCGCGGGTGGTTTGGGGCTAGGAGATTAGATCCTATCAGGCGCTGCTCGTCAACGTTTCGCGCAGGCGGTGGGCGCGCTCGCGGATGGGCTTGGAGGGTTTGGGCACAGGCTCTTGGGCTTTGGCGATTTTCCAGATGAAGACCACCGGGCCCTCTGCTGAAAAGTGCTGGTCGAGTTTGGCGTCGAAGTCTTCGTCGTTGTCGATGGCGTAGACCCGCTGTAGACCAGCACCGCGGCAGAGTTGCTCGTAGTTGATAAAGTCAGCGCCGGGCACCGGCTGGCTGCCGGTGACCTCATAGGTGCCGTTTTCGGTGATGACCAGGGTCAGGTTGGCGGCGGGGCGCTGGGCTAAAGTGACGAGTACGCCCAGCGACATCAGGGTACTGCCGTCGCCATTGATACAGAGGACGCGACGATCGGGCTGGGCGATGGCCAGACCCAGCGCGAAGTCGGCGGCATGCCCCATGGCGCTTTCGACGTGGGCGAAGTCCAGGGGGCCGTCGGAGTGCCTAGCCCAGGGCATGGCCACGCTCATGGTGGTGACGACGACCTCGTCGGTGCGTTTTTTGGCCAGTTTCTCCAGACAGGTGTATTTGTCTAACATCTCAGACGGTCTCCGGGATGATCAGCACGGCGGTGGGCAGCGAGGTCTCCTCGGCCTTGGCGAAGGCGTCGTCGATCTGGCCGATATCGCCGTCGCCATGCATGGCGGTATAGGGGATATTCCAGGCTTTGAGGGTCGGCTCGAAGAAGGTCGCGGCGGAGTCGACGCGGGGCGCGTCGGGCTCCATGGTCTTGTAGCCGCGGTAGCCGACGAGCATGACTAAAGGGATGCCCATATTGTAGGCCGTGCCGCGGAAGGCGTCGCCGGCCTCGAAGAAACCGGTATTCTGGATCAACACCAATGGGTGGGCGCCGCCCAAGAAAAGGCCAGAGGCGAGACTATAGGCCTCGCCCTCGCGGCTGGTGAGGATCACTTCGATCTCATCGTGGGACCAGAGCTTTTCGTAGAGCGCGCGCGAGCCATTGTCGGGCACCCCGACGAGATGGGTGACCCCGCGCTTTTCGAGCGCGGCGATAATTTTGTCGGCGCTGAGCATGGGCTATTCGGCGAAGATCGCGCGGGTGGAGATGCCGCTTTGCTGGCCTTCGCGCTGGCAACCGCCGACGAATTGCGCGGTGCGGCCGGCGGGCTTGGTGCCCTCGTAGTAGGCGCTGAAGGATTCGTTGAAAGAGCCGATTGAGGCGCGATTGGCCGCGGAGTCAGCGCCGGCGCTGATATAGGCGTTGTTGAAGACGGCGTCTTCTTTGAGACCGGCGCCGCCGGCTTCTTTGATCCGCGCGTCGAGGGTGCCCAGTTGCGCGGCGGCATCGTTGCCGGCGACGGCCGAGACCTGCACTTCGCGCACGCCGTGGTGGCTAAAGCCGGCCCAGGTCGAGAAGCCGTCTGCGAGCTGGCCGGAGCGGTGGATTTCGACCTCGCCGGAGACCACCCTGGGCTGCGGCTCGATGATGCTGTCGAGATTGGGGATGCGCGAGACGGGGTAGATTAGTCCGGCGGGGCGGTCGTCGCCGTAGTAGTCCTCGAAGGCCTTGCGGGTGGCCTCGATGCGCTCCCAGGTCACGGCGGGGTCGTCGTCGACTGCGACGAGGATTTCCATGAATACCGTCTGCTTCTTGAAGTCTACGCCGGCGTCGGCGAAGGGCTTGGCGTATTGCTCTGCGAGGATGAAATTCATTTCCTCGACCAGATCGTCGCCGAGGGTGGTGATCATCGCGCCGTCTGCGCCCTTGTGCAGGACGGAGGCACCGGAGGGCTGGTGGTCGACCCAGGTGCCATAGCCGATTTTGCCGCCGCCAATTTCGACCGTTTCGCCGGCGGCGGCCTTGATCTGGACCTCGAAGAGGGCCGCCGGGTCGGGGAAGCCCTCCTGGTGGGTGAAGCGGGCCATGCGATTGGAGCGCAGGGGGCCGCCGGTGACGGCGTTGATCATCGCGCCGTAGCAGGCGTTGAAGTCATTTTTGAACTGGTCGCACTCGTCGCGATCGGCGGAGGGGGTGGTCCAGAGGACGTCGGTTTTGTAGACGTCGGACCAACGGACCCCGCAGATTTCGAGGCCCTTGTTGAGATTTTCGATGGTGCCGAACCACTCGGAGCCGATGTCGTTGGCGTATTGGGTGCCGACATTGCCCGAAGGCTCGATCAGGCGCACGACGTCGCCATTGTCGTCGGTGATGACAATCTCGGTGGGGTTGGAAAAGATGGCGATGGGATTGTGGCGGATAATATTGACTTGGGCCATGGGATCCTCATTGGGTTGTTGATTTTGTGAATGGCACGGACGTCTTATATTCGGGAAACTGATAAAGTACGCCGTCCACCGATTACTGACAATAGGGGGAGGAGAATGTCCAGTTGTGTGGTGTTATTCGCCAAAAATCCAGAGCCCGGCAAAGTCAAAACAAGGCTACAGAGCCACTTAAGTGCCGCTGCGGCGGCCCGTCTCTATCGGGCATTCCTACTCGATTGCACCGAGGAGTTAAAGGCGGCAAAAGCCGAGGTCAAAGCCATCGCCTATACTCCGGCCGATGCCGAAGAGGCGCTGCGCGCTTTGCTAGATGAGATGGATGATTTTGCCTACGTAGCCCAGCCAGAAACCGATTTGGGTGGGCGAATGGAAGCGCTGGTGCAGTGGGGT
Organism: Candidatus Latescibacterota bacterium; assembly: GCA_036343835.1. Taxonomy (GTDB): domain Bacteria; phylum Latescibacterota; class UBA2968; order UBA8231; family UBA8231. The sequence goes on from JAYYUU010000209.1 coordinate 6,352, forward strand.
TTTGCCCAGGGGGCCGAGCGGGTGGTGCTCCTCGGTTCGG
>JAYYUU010000210.1:0-5206 GCA_036343835.1 Candidatus Latescibacterota bacterium
CTACGAGCACCAAATCCGCCCGCCGCGCCGCGCCTCCGACGTCGCCGAGAGCCTGCAAGTCGGCATGGGTGGCCAGGTGCTCAACAATCCCGACTACCAGCTCGGCCCCGGTTGCCTCGTCGACCAGCTCATCGGCCAATTGCTGGCCCACGTCTGCGATCTCGGCTACCTCGCCGACAAAGGCCATATCCGCAAAACCCTCAAGAGCATCTGGAAATACAATCATCACACCGGACTCGCAGACCACTTCAACTGCATGCGCTCCTACGCCCTCGGCGATGAGGCTGCGCTATTGATGGCCAGCTATCCCGGTGCCCGACCGCAAAACCCCTTCCCCTATTTCACCGAGGTCATGACCGGCTTCGAATACACCGCCGCCGTCGGCATGCTCTACGAGGGCCAGAAAAAAACCGGCCTCCAGGCCATCCGCGATATCCGCGCCCGCTACGACGGCCGCAAGCGCAGCCCCTTCGACGAAGCCGAATGCGGCCACCACTACGCCCGCGCGATGCTGGCCTGGGGCGCGGTGCTGGCCCTGACCGGGTTTCACTATTCGGGGGTCGAAAAGGCGATGCGCTTTGCCCTTAATGACGGAACCTTCTTCTGGTCCACCGGCTACGCCTGGGGTAGCTGTACCATCAAACAGCGCGCCAAAAGCGTCCGCATCGATCTGCAGGTCTTGCACGGCACCTTGCCCTTACGCCACTTCACCCTCGCCGACTACGGCACCCACGCCCTGCCGCGCACTCGCACCCTGCGTCCGGGTCCCGCCACCCGCTTCGCCATAACGCCCTGAGGAGTTTCTCGTGAGCGATTTCCACTTCGCCTGCCCCAAGTGCCACCACCACGACTGCGAGATCGGCGAGATCCGCGCCGCTGGCGGCTTCTGGAGCAAGGTCTTCGACATGCAAAACCGCCAGCTGACGATGGGCACCCGCTGCCGCTATACCGAACTCTACGCCGCCGACAGCTCGACGCTGGGCAATATCTTCGATCTCTTTACCCAGTGATCCACCTCGACGACATCCACCGGGCTTTAGACGCGCATACGCCGACCATCGCCCCCGACTCGGGCAGCGCCGTCGCCGCGATCTTACAGGGTCCCGCAACCCCGCACCTGCTCTTTATCGAACGCGCCCGCGTCAACGGCGATCCCTGGTCCGGCGATATCGCCTTTCCCGGTGGCCGCGTCGAGCCCCAGGACGCCGGTCTCCAGGCCGCCGCCGAGCGCGAGACGCTGGAGGAGATCGGTCTCGACCTACAACGGGGTCGGTATCTGGGCCGCCTCGACGATCTCGTCACCCAGACCCTCGGGGTCCAGGTCGCCGCCTTCGTCTATACGGTAGAAAGCGAAATGGACTTCAGCCTGAGCCGCGAAGTCGCCACCGCCTTCTGGTGCCCCTTATCCGACCTGGTCGACCCCAGGCGCCACCGCACCCACGCTTTCGCCAGCCGCGGCTTCCCGCGCCGCCTGCCCGCCATCGACCTGCTGGGGCCAGACAAACCCTTGCTCTGGGGCATCACCTATCGCTTCGTCGCCCAACTCATGCACCTGGCGGGACGGCCACTGCCCGAGCTAGTCGACCAGCAATGACGCGCAACCTCCTCATCTTCCTCTTCTTGCTCGCCGTCTTTATGGGCGCGGGTCCGGGGCTGTACCTGATCAACCCCGACCCCGACGTATCGGAGATGGGCGCATCGCGCAGCGATACCGCTCCTCCCAGCGCCACCTTCACCGCCTTCGGCCTACCCGTCATCTACGTCTGGGGCCTGTTTTGGTACGCGGTGCAATTCGGCGTCATTCTCTACGCCTATCTCCACTTCTGGCGAGGCGACGACGATGACTGAGACCACCGGCCTGGGCTCGATCCCCCATATCGTCCTCGGACTCTATCTCCTGGTGCTGCTCGCCTTTGGCATCCAGGGCTATCGCCGCCGCCAAAACGAGAGCGAAGAGGACTACTATTTAGCCGGTCGCAGCCAGGGATGGGTCGTATCTTCCCTGACCATCATGGCCACCTTCTTCAGCTCCTTCGCCCTCCTGGGTGCTCCCGGGATGGTCTATCGCGACGGCGTGGTCTTCGCCCTCTTCAGCCTTAACGTCCCCGTCGCCGGCGTCGCCATCTATCTACTCGGGGCCAAAATCCGCAAAATCGGCCGCGACCACGGCTATGTCACCCCCGCCGATATGATCGCCGCCCACTACCAGAGCCGCGTCGGCCTGCGTTTATTGGTCGCCTTTGTGGGGCTGCTCTACGCCGTGCCCTATGTCGTGATGCAGATCCAGGCCGGCGGCATCCTCTCGCAACAACTCTTCCCCGGCCGCGATGCCTTCGAAATCGGCGCCGCTCTACTGGCGCTGATCACCATGGTCTATATCATGGTTGGCGGGATGCGCTCGGTGGCCTGGACCGACGTGGTCCAGGGCGGCTTACTGGTCGGCGGGATGTTACTGGCAGGCGTAGCCGTCGTCTGGGTCCTGGGCGGCCCCATTTCTTTTTTTGCATCCGTCGCCAAGCTCCCGCCGCGCTCGCTTTCCGCCCCCGGCACCTCCGGCCGCTGGACCCCGGAGATCCTCTTCACCGCCTCGCTCTTCGCCGCGCTGGGCTCGATGATTCAGCCGGCGCAGTGGATGCGCTTCTACGCCGCGCGCTCCGCAGACGTATTGCGCCGCAGCGCGCTGATCTTCGCCGCAGTGCTGACGCTCTGTTTCTTTTTCGGGGTGATGCTGGTGGGCTTGGGGGGCCAGGTGCTCTATCCGCTGACCGATGCCCACGGCTCTTATCTCATCGACACCGCGGGCAAGGTGCTGCCGCACCCCGCCGTCGGGCAGACCGCCGGGGAATTCGACCAGATCTTAGTCGTGGTGCTAAAAAACCACCTGCCGGATTTACTCGGCTCGTTCGGCGCAGTATTAGCCGCCCTGGTCCTGGTCGCCATCATGGCCGCCGCCATGAGCACCGCCGACTCCAATCTGCACGCGCTCAGCGCGCTGATCACCCACGATATCTACGACCAGTTTATCCGCCCCCAATCTTCGCAACGCGAGAAAATCTGGGTCGGGCGTCTAATCATCGCCCTCGTCACCGGTCTGGCCCTCTTCCTGGTCATCCTGGGCCGTCAGAGCGAGCACAATCCCTTGGGGATGATCGTCGTGCTCGGTCTCTTAGCCATTGCCTTCTCCACCCAACTCCTGCCGCTGACCGTCGATATGCTCTATTTGCACCGGGGCACGCGCCAGGGGGCCATCGCCGGCTTGTGCGTCGGCGTGGCGACGATCTTCCTGCTCAGCCCCTTCTTCTCGATGCTCGCCGGCGACGCGCTAAAAAACGTACTCGGCAGCATGAAATCGATGATCGACACCGGCGCCTGGGGACTGTGCTTCAATGTCCTGACCTTCGCCATCGTCAGCCATTTTACCCGCGCGAAGACCCCAGCCGACTAGCCAACTCCAGCAACGCCCGCTTAGCCACCGCGTTGATCCCCACCGCAAAGGGTGCCGGACCGCTCTTGTTATAGGTATTCGACGGCACCACCTCATAGCCCCCCTCGGGAATCACCTCATCCGTCGGCATATAGCACCGTCCGTCCTGGCAATAACCCCAGGCGACCAGCTTGTCGTCGCCCAACCACTCCCGCAAATGCCCCAACCACTCCGCCAACGGCTCCCCTGACATCCAGGCGATCCTGTGCCCCTGCGCCAACCGCATCAAACCGATGCTCCAGGGCACCACCGGCACCGGCGGCAGCCCGGTTTCAATGCGTTCAGCCCAATACGCCCCGACATTCTGGCTGAGCTCGTCGTCTCTTGCCGCCAGCTCCTGCCAATGCGCCAATGGCAAAACTTTACGCTGGTCTCGCGGCACCAGCGCAAACCCGGCCACTGCGGCCAGCTCGAGTTCCAGCACCTCACCTTCCTCCTTTAGCGCCGCCATCACATCCCCCGCCAATTCCGTCCCCGCCACAATGTGGTCCTCGGCCGTCGTCGGCTTGCGGAAAATACCCTTTTCCAAATCGGCCACCTGGCGCGGCCGCACATTGCCCGCCAACCCCTGGAGAAACTGCGCCTGCACCTTGGGACCAAGCGCCGCCTGGAGCCGATTGCGACACACCCCGGGCCAATCCGCAGAAATGCCGTCGTAGGCAAAACCGTAGACCAGCACCGGATGGCAGCCATAGGAGAAAACGACACAGCGACCATCGCCGGCTGCCATATTCAGCACCCACAGATCCCGATTGTAGGCCCCGTCCGGATCGGGCCCCATCCCCATATCGCCAGAATCGTCGCGCCGACGGCGGTTGATCCCAATATCCGACTGGCCCCAATGCACCCGCACCACAGCCGGGGCGAGCCGTCCAATCGCCTCGCGGACCATCCGCACCGTCTGCGGAATCAGCCCGCGCTCATACGCTTGCATCTCTGGAGGTTTGGGCTTCAGCGTCGCATAGCCCTCAAAACCGGTCATCGGCCCGCTATGCGTATGCGAGGCGTTGATAACGATGGCAGCGAAGGGAATACCCGTCGCCGCCATCAGTTCAAAGCGCAACTCGCTCGTCGCATTATACGACATCCCGATCATATCCATCGTTATCCACAACAAGCGCTCGCCCGCAGCATCCTCCAACACCAGCGCCTGCGCCAATAGTGGATCCAGCACTTCGGCACCGGGCGTAAACCGCGAGCCTCGCCCACCCATCGGCAAACCCAACGGAGGGGTGATTTCAATCTGGGCCCATCCCGCTCTACTCACAATTGACCTCCGGCATAATCCGACCCGCCGATCGCCTGTCGTTCGGCGGACTCTTGACTTTGTCGCCTCGCTCAACGTCTTTCAACATATGAAGAAAATCGACACCATCGTCAAAAGCGTCCGCGTCGCCAAAGATTCCGGCCTCTGGAATCCCTTCCTCCAGTCGCTGGGCCAGTTGCCCGGGACGGAGTACCGGCCTACCGAGTGCGAGCGGCAGCGCGTCCGCAACCAGTCGAACCAAGGACGCTGTCGGCAAAGCGAATAACGGCCATCATTGGCCGACGGCATAATCAGGTCCACCCACCGGCCCCAGCAAACTGTAATTCTCCTCCGGCGTCCCCACTCCGGCGAGAAAATCCGCCAGCGCCTGGCGCATCCTCTTGGCCACGACCGGATTTTGCCGGATCACATTCTTCTTCTGCCCCGGATCGGTCTTCATATCATGCAATTCCGGC
>JAYYUU010000211.1:0-6899 GCA_036343835.1 Candidatus Latescibacterota bacterium
CAAAGGGGGGACGACCCCGCCCAGCAACGCCAATCTCGCCATTGAACATCTGCGCCAGTTGCAAAAAGAGCTCTGCTATGCGCCGACCGAATCCCCGCGCAAGGTCGGTCTGCTCTTCGCCGCCGAGCACATGCATCCGGCCGGCGCCAACTCGTTGCTCAAGATTCTGGAAGAGCCTCCACCGCGCGTGGTTTTGCTATTGGTCTCGGCCGCGCCCGAACGCCTCTTACCCACCGTGCTCTCGCGTTGCCAGCGCCTGGTTTTGGGTCCCCTTGACGCGGCTAATTTGCGGCGCCAACTCGAGGGCGAAGGCGTGATCGGGGAGCGACTGGAACTGGCGGTGCGCATGGGGGCGGGTTCGCTGCAACGAGCCAGAGAGGTCGCCACCGGGGAGTTCGACGAGACGCGCCAATTGGTTGAGGAGTTTCTCGCCGGCGGTGCCGCGCAGCAGGACGAGGTCTACTGGCGGGTCCTGGACGAGTTGGGTGGCGATCGGGGCCAGCTCGAGCGTTTTTTGCACGTCTGCGGTCTGTATCTGAGGGATCTGTTCTTGTTGGCCTATGGGCAGGGAGAGTCCGTAGTCCAGGTCGACCGCCGCGCCTATCTCGACACCGCGCTGGAAATCATCGACGCCGCCAGAGTCGCCCTGGAGATCGACCGGGCGGCCGAGACCCTTTCGCACAATGCCAGTCCGCAACTGGTGCTGACCGATATATGGCGCAGTTTGCGTCGCGGTGGGACGGCGTTTGCCATCCCACCCGACGCCGGTCTAGCGAGGGTGCGACGTTGGTGAACGCCCACCGGCCGCGGCGGCGCTTTGCTCAACACTTCCTGGTCGACAGGGGCGTTATAGGCTCTATCGTCGGATTGGTGCGTCCCGAAGCGGGCGAGGTCGTCGTCGAGATCGGACCGGGTCGGGGCGCGCTGACCGACGCGCTGGTCGCGTCGGTAGATCGCTTGGTGGCGGTGGAGATCGATCGCGACCTGGCCGCGATATTGCGCGAGCGCCTGGGTGCCAAAGGCTTGCACTTGATCGAAGGGGATATTCTCGAGGTCGATCTCGGGGAGATCCTGCGGGACGAAGGCGGGGATCGCCTGCTCATCGTCGGCAACCTGCCCTACAATATCACCGCCCCGCTGATCTTCCACTTCCTCGCCCAGGCCGACCATATCGACCGGGCCATCATCATGGTCCAGCGCGAGGTGGCCCGACGTCTGGCCGCCGGTCCCGGCTCGAAGGACTACAGCCTGCTGTCGGTACTGGTGGCTATGCGCGCCGAGGTGGCGATACGCTTGCAGGTGGGGCGCCGCTGTTTCCGGCCGGTGCCCGCCGTCGATTCGGCCGTAGTAGAGTTGCGCTTCGCCGCCGGGCCGCGTTTTGCGGTGGAGGATATGGCCTGTTTCGATCGCCTGGTGCGGCGAGCTTTCGGCCAGCGGCGCAAGATGCTGCGCAACTCGCTTTTGGGTCTCAACCCCCAGGGCGGTCGGTCCTGGCTAGAGGAGTTGGGCCAACGGGCGGATATTGAGCTGACGCGGCGGCCGGAGGAATTGTCGCTAGAGGAGTTCATCCGCTTGAGCGACGCTTGCCAAAACATCGGGGAGATGGCGCCGTGAAGCCAGGGGTCTGGCGTCTGGCTTGGCTGGTCCTGGCCCTGGCGGCGGCGGCCGACGCGCAGCAGTATTCGCTCAACTTCAACCGCTCGAGCACCCGGGCCACCTGGAACCACCGCCTGCCCAGCTGGAACTACTCGACGCCGGTGCGATTTTCGGCGGTGGGCGACTCGACGTCCAAACTGACGATCAACGCCTCGGCCCGCATGGGGTTCACCCTCGACGAGCGCAGCAGGGGCAAGACCTGGCAGGACAATGCCTCGGTCAGTTCCTCGGTCAACTACCCGATTCTCGGCCCCAAGGCCACCATCGGTCTCAGCGCCAGCATGGCGACGCGCAACGCCTCGCTGCAAAAACAAAAAATCCGCAACCAGTCCTTTAACTTTCGCTTTCAGTCCAAGCCGCTCACCGATGGCATCTTCAAGGATCTCTCCGCCAATATCACCCCGGGTCTGATCACCACCACCCGCGACAGCCGCGCCAATCTCGACAGTACCATCGAGGAGACCGGGATCCAGTATAACGCCTCGCTGCGGGTGTCGCCCGATGTCAAGGTCGCCGACAAAAAGCTGAGCAATTCGCTCTCGTTTACCAAGCGGGACAATACCCTCACCAACAACAAGAATCGCAGCGAGGGATTCAGCGGCAGCCTCGGCTATACCTTCCCCGGCGACGTGCGCGCCAATCTCAGCCTGTCCGAGACTCGTTCGCAGCAGGGCATTACGCGTTCGGTGGTCAGCGAGGAGGTGGTGGGCGCGGAAGTGCGGCGCGACACGACGGTGGGTGCCGAACTCTCGGAGAATCACCGCACCGGGCTATCCTCGAGCCTCAACTTCGACCTCGGACGCTTCAAAATCAAAAACAGCACCTCCTACAGCCAGAGCGAGCGCACCAATACCGCCAGCGCCGCCCAGGATCGGGGCAATCGCTTTTTCGGCACCGATCGCCAGAGCGAGAGCTTCAACTGGAATGCGGATCTCTCGGGCAAGCTGGTCGAGAAGCTATTGCTCAACACCAAGATCCGTTTCCAGGCCAGCGACCAACGCAACCTCGCGGTACAGGTGCTCGACACCAGCCGCTGCGCCAGCCATTTCGTGCGCTCGGCCGACGGCACCTGCCGCGACCCGAGTTCCGACCTGACCAACCGCAGCTTCTTCCTCAACGGCTCGCTCAACTGGACCTTGGCCGAGAGCCACACCCTGCGGCTGGCGACCTTCGGCGAGATCAAGCGGGCGGAAAACCCGGGCGCTCCCGAGCAGGACCGCGACACCTTCAACAATAGCATTACCCTCAGCTACGACGGCACGCTGCGCTCGGGCGCCAAGCTCAGCGTCGATCTCAAGAACAGCTTCCTGCACCGGGTCAACCTGCACGCCACCCGCTCGGGGGACAACTCGCGCAACCGCGACCTCTCGCTCAATATCGGCACCAGCTACGAGCGCCTCGACGTGTCGTTCTCGCACAATTTCAGCGTTTCCGCCAAGCGCACGGTCTTCGATTTCGACCGCCAGGTCAACCGCCGCGAGACGGCGCGCAAGAGCAATATTCGCCGCGGCTGGAGCATGAATCACACCCTCAGGCGCAAATTCCTCGACCATCTTTCGCTCAACACCCGCTACGCCTATACCGCCGATGATTTCGGCACTTTGATCGTGGAGAACGGCGCCCAGGTCGTCGAGGAGGACAACGCCAATCACAATATCCGCTTTGGCATGACCTACACGCCCAGCGCCGACTATTCGACCAGCGTCAACTACGCCTACCGGTTAGACAGAGAGTGGCAACACGAATATGCCAATTTCGCGGAGACGCGCTTCCCCAGCCGCCGCAACCGGCACCGGACGCTGAGCGTGAACCTCAACTACAACCCCGTCGACAGCGACAACAAGCTCACGCTGCGGGGCAGCCGCTCCCGCCAGCGCAGCGGCACCTTCGATAGCTTTAACGCGACCTATACACGGTCTTTATAATGCCTTACCTTATCAGGTCTAATTATAGCCGATATAGCCGATTAGGAGATTTGTTACATGCCCCTGCCCAAATGCGAAAAAATCTGGTTCAATGGCGAACTGGTCGACTGGGACGACGCCAAGATCCACGTGCTCTCCCACGTCGTGCACTACGGCTCCAGCGTCTTCGAAGGCATTCGCTGTTACAAGACCGAGCAGGGATCGGCCGTATTCCGCCTCGAAGAACATGTCAGCAGGCTCTTCGACTCGGCCAAGATCTACCGCATGGACATCCCCTACACGCCCGCAGAGATCAACGCGGCAATCCTCGAGACGATCCGGGTCAACAAGCTCGAGGCCTGTTATATCCGCCCAGTCGTTTTTCGCGGTTACGAGACGCTGGGTGTCGATCCGCTGGGCTGCCCGGTCGACGTGGTGATCGCGGTCTGGGAATGGGGCGAGTACTTAGGCGAGGCGGCGCTCAAGAACGGAGTTTCGGTCTGCACCTCGTCGTGGAATCGCCCGGCGCCGAATACCCTACCCTTCTTGGCCAAGGCCGGCGGTAACTACCTCAATTCGCAACTGGTGCGGATGGAAGCCAATATCAATGGCTACGACGAGGGCATCGTCCTGGGGACCGACGGTCTGGTCAGCGAGGGCAGCGGCGAGAATCTCTTCGCGATCAAGAATGGCTTGATCGTCACGCCCGGTTCGCACTACGCCATCCTGCCCGGTATTACCCGCCACACGGCGATCACCCTGATCCGCGATCTGGGGATGCGGGTCGAACAGCGCGGTATTCCGCGCGAATTTCTCTACGTCGCCGACGAGGTCTTCTTCACCGGTACCGCCGCCGAGATCACGCCGATCCGCGCGATCGACCAGGTCCCGATCGGCGCTGGTGAGCGCGGACCGATCACCGGGCAGATCCAGGACGCTTTTTTCAAGGTAATTCGCGCCGAGGTCGAGGACCGGCACGGGTGGTTGACCTTCGTTTGATACGGTAAAGGAGCGCATGGTGATGCGAACGAAACTTTTGCTGTTGGCGCTGGGCGTGGCAATCGGCGGTTGCGGCGATGCCGCCGATGAGGCGGCGGCCTGGGAGACCGTGCAGAAGATCCTGATCGGGACCAAGGACATCGTCGTGCTCGACGGTACTGAGAAAGCACCGTTGCGCTCGGAGGACGCGGGCGATCCGGAGTTTGGCGACTGGATGGTGCGCCACATGATGTCGGATCCGGAGAAACTCAACCCCTATACTTCTAACGACGCTGGGGCCTCGACCGTGTTGGGTTATGTCTTCGAGACCTTGCTCACCGCCGAAGACGAGTTGCCTTATGACCTGGTGGGCCATCTGGCCAAGGGGTATCCGCGGATATCCGCGGATAAACTCTCCTACACCTTCGAGTTGCGCGAGGGGCCTCGCTTCGCCGACGGCAAGCCGTTGACGGCCGACGACGTGGTCTTCAGTATGAAGGTGATCAAGAATCCGCAAGTGCTGGCGCCGCACCTGCGCAACTACTATGCCACGGTTATCGATGTCCGTATGGCAGAGGGCAACAAGGTCACTTTCACTTGCGCCGAGCCCTATTTTCGCAACGACATCAGCCTGGGCTTTATGGAGATCCTGCCCCGGCACTTCTACGACCCCGAAGGGCTGATGGATCAAGTATCGGTCGCCAGCCTGGTCGACGGCTCGTGGGAGGAAGGCCCAAACCAGGAGCGGGTTGAGCGCTTTGCCGAGCAATTCAACCAGAACTTCAACCGCGCGCTGCTGGGTTCGGGCCCCTATATGATCGCAGACGTCGAGCGCGACGTGGTGACCGGCCAGAAAGTGGTGCTGTCGCGCAATCCGGACTACTGGGGGTTGGGCGTGGAAGAGCTGTCCGATCCGGGTTATGTCGACAAGGTCGTCTTCAAGATCATCAACAACACCGACGCGGCCTTTATCGAACTCACCAATGGCAATATCGACTATCACAGTCTGCGCCCCCTGGAGTTCCGGGAGAAGAGCTGGTCGGAGGATTTTATTCGCCGCTTTCTCAAAGGCGTCAAATACGGGGACGGCTATATGTATATTGGCTGGAACAACGCCAAGCCGATCTTCCGCGACAAGCGCGTGCGCCAGGCGCTGACCCATCTAACCGACCGTGAGGGGATGATCGAGAACTTGCTTTTCGGTCTGGCCGAATCGATCGAGGGTCCGATCAACAAGTTCCGCCCCGAATACAACCACGATCTGCAGCCCCTGGGCTATGACCCCGAACGCGCCCTGGACCTGCTCAATGAGGCCGGCTGGGCCGACAGCGACGACGATGGCATTCTCGACAAGGTCGTCGATGGTGAAAAGGTGGATTTCCGCTTCGAGATCCTGGTCAATTCGGGCAACCAGATCCGCAAGGACGTCGCCCTGACGCTGCAATACGAGTTGCAGGACATCGGTATCGATTGCCAGGTCCGCGAGCTGGATTGGTCGATTTTTTTGCAGAAGGTGCGCGGCAAGGAGTTCGACGCGGTGGTCCTGGGCTGGGTGACCAGCCCGAAATTCGCCCCCGATAGCTACCAGATATGGCATTCGTCGCAGGCTGAAAACAACGGATCCAACTACATCAGCTTCAACAGCGAGGAGCTCGACGGGATCCTCGATGCCTATCGCCTGGAGTTCGACGCGCAAAAGCGCATTGCAATGTACCAGCGCTTGCAGCAGATCCTGCACGAGGAACAGCCCTATACCTTCCTGTGGAAGAGCCGCACGGCCCAGGCCTACAGTCGGCGCTTCGCCAATGTCAACTGGTATCCCGCCGGTCCGCAGTTACAGGAGTGGTTCGTCGACGACGATAACCAGTTTTACCAATAGACCGCACCCCGTGGTAGGGGAGCATTCCAGCGCTACAGGCCCAGGTGATTGGGAGGTTGATTCCGCCCATTCGCCTGGGCTTTCGCGTGCGCATGCCGGCGAAGGTATTGATTGGGTCGCCCATCCGTTGCGGCACGAGCCCTGGCCCAAGACGGCGCTGCTGGTCGCGATTATCGTCGGTGTCGCAGTCGTCGCGGCCCAGGCCTTGGCACACTGGTTCTACGGTCTGGTCTCGTTGTTGGTCTTGACCGCGTCGCTGGTGCGCTATTTTTTTCCGACTCATTACGCACTCGACGCCGAGGGAGTCGAGTGCACGCTATTGGGTTTTGTGCGGCGCTATGCCTGGACGCGATTTCGCCGGGTGGACGCGCACCGCGACGGCGTTTTCTTAGGGCCTTTGCCCCGACCGAGCCGCCTCGATTCCTTTCGCGGCGTTTTTCTGCGATTTCACCAAAACCGCGAAGAAGTCGTATATTTCGTCC
>JAYYUU010000212.1:0-14286 GCA_036343835.1 Candidatus Latescibacterota bacterium
GAAGCTGGCTGCAGGGGAGGGTCTTTCCAGTCGAAACCGACGGCAACGGCGCCCAGTTCGCCCTGTCCTACCGCCTCAACTTAAACCCGAGCCTCTACCTGGGCGGTTTTGTCGACTACAACTGGATAGAAGGGGGCGAGGACCGCTGGGTCACGGAGCCCCAGTTGACCTACCGGATCGGAGACCGCTATGCGCTGCTGCTGGAATTCCGCTATAATGAATTTGAGCGCGACGACAAAGGGCTTTCCGCCGGTTTTGAGGTCGTTTTCTAATGCCTACCCGGTCCGGCGCAGGACCCTGTTCCAGGAGAGTGAAAAACGTGAATCCCGACTGGATAGAAGCCCTCTCCTTCGATTTGTTTGGCACGGTCTTGGGCCTGGGGCGGCAGCCTCGACCCGCCAATCGCCGAGTTCATGCCGAAGCGGAGGCCAGCGGCTACTCCGCTTCCCTATTTTTTGGACGTATAGGTGTCCGCGAAAAAGATGCTCGCAGACAGGAACGAAGTAAAGATGAAAGTATACAACGTTTTGAACCAGAAGTGTTTTTTTCCAGGATTCAACGATTTCGACATACCCGGCCTGGAAAGGCATTTCTCCATCAGTATAACTCAACTTTTTTAGGGCACCCCTTTCTTGGAGGCGTCGGGGGGGGATAGGGCGTCGCGGTCGGCGATCATGGCCGAGTTCCTTTCTAATAGGGCAAATCATCGGTGACGTGCTCCATAGCGTCCAGGTCTTGGGCGTAGAGCATGGTCGTGTGAATATCATTGTGCCCGGCCCGTTTCTGCACAAGATGGGGGGCGAGACCGGCGCCCCCGTGCTTCACCGGCAACAACAATCTAACCGAATTTCATGAAGGCATCGTCACTTGTAATTAATGGCGCACTACAGGTAGGGCCGCCAGGCAAAATCTGGATTGGGCTTTTTCAGCATAAAATCCAGATCTTCTGAACATCGGTTGATCGAGTAAATGATGCGCAAACACGTCCCGCCGTGGCACATAGCCTCCGCGAACAAGCCGGCGCGGGACAGACTGCCCAGGATATAGTGCTGCACGATCTCCTGCAGGACATTTTCCCGTTCTACTTCACTGTCTGGAGCATATTCGCCTATCCTCTCCGCGACTACGTCATGAAACATCGTTTACCGCCTTTGCAAGTCCTTCAAGATAGGCCTTTGTCCTGCGGTTTTGCGCGGCGTCGGCGATCTCCTCAATATGCGCAAAGGAAATCTCGGCCAAATCGCCTTCTTCAATCCGCAGTGATTCGGTGCAATAAGCCAGGCCATCCCGCGCCCAAGTGATTTTCCGATTGAGATAGACCAGATCCGCCAGGGCGCGTAGCGGCGAGGCGATAAACGCCCACTCGCCATTTTCCAATTTGGTCGCCTCGACCCCGGCGCGTGGATCCGACTTTGTGTAAACGCTCTTGTTTTTTTTAGCCAACTCCATCCGATCTGAAAATAGCTACGGGCGCGTTGTTTGGCCGTATCGATCTGTCGTCGTTGTCCCGTTTTGATCAACCGTTGAGCGATGGCGACAAACCAGAGCATGGCAATGGCCGTCACCAAGGGCAGATGGTCGAGTCGGTCGGCCTGTTCCAAACGGGTGTTCTGAAGTTGAAAACCCCCGGACTTGAAGTCGCGGAACAAGCCTTCGAGTCCAACGCAAGGTAAAACCATTGGCGGACGGCTCGTGAATCGATAGCGCACGCACTCGTCTTCCGAAACGCTGCAGACGCTGATCCGGGGAGCGCGGTATGCGGTCGTGTCAACTCAAACGCCCACAAACGATTAGCCCCTTCTTCATAATCCGTTCATTGCTCAGACCTTGCCCCAACGCCGCTCGTTTGCCACTTTTCGCCCTGTACGATTTCCACTCACCAACGCGAAAGGCTTTTCCCCATGAGCGAAATCGGCCGCCCCAAAGACCAACTCGACACCCCCGCCCTCTGGGTCGATCTCGACAAACTGGAAGCCAATATCGACGCCCTGGCCGCCCATTGCGCCCAAGCCGGCGTCCAGTGGCGCCCCCACACCAAGGGCATCAAGGTCCCCGCCATCGCCCACCGGGCCATCCGCGCCGGTGCCATCGGCGCTACCTGCGCCAAACTCGGCGAGGCCGAAGTCATGGCCCAATCCGGCATCCAGGACCTGCTCGTCGCCAACCAGGTCGTCGGCCCGCGCAAAGTCGCACGCCTGGTCCGCCTCAGCCACCACGCCGAGGTCAAGGTCGCCGTCGACTGCGCCGCCAATATCGCAGAGATCGGCCGCGCCGCCCAAGCCGCCAACACAGAAGTCCACGTCCTCGTCGAGCTCAACACCGGCATGGACCGCGCCGGCGTCCTCCCCGGCGAGCCCGCCCTCGCCCTCTCGCGCCTGGCCCACTCAACCCCCGGCATCCGCTACCGCGGCCTGATGGCCTGGGAGGGCCACGCCGTGCGCATCGAAGATGTCGACGAAAAGCGCCGCGTCGTCGCAGAAGCCGTCGGCCAACTCCAGACAAGCGTCGCCCTCTGCCGCGATGCCGGTCTGCCGGTCGACATCGTCAGCGGCGGCGGCAGCGGCACCTATAAGATCACCCCCTTCCTCGACGAGATCACCGAAATCCAGGCCGGCGGCGCGATTCTTTCCGACGTCGCCAACCGCAACCGCCACGTCGAGACCGACCCGGCGATCTTCCTCCGCGCCACCATCACCAGCCGCCCCACCCCCGACCGCATCATCTACGACGCCGGCTTCAAAGCCCTCCCCAACTCCTACGGTGACCCAGAGCCCCTAGGCCTTGCCAACGTCGCAGAAATCCGCACCTCCGCCGAACACGGCAAGATCGTCCTCTCCGCCCCCAGCGACACCCCCCAGGTCGGCGACGGCCTCGATTTCTTGCTCGGCTACGGCGATGTCACCGTCTTTATGCACGATGTACTTTACGGGGTGCGCAATGGGATTGTGGAAACTGAGTGGGCGATCGCGGGCCGGGGGAAGCTGCAGTAGAGTGTTTGTGTAGTAGACGGAGAAGCACCTTCTTGACGCCTTAGTACCAGAGCCGTATAATGCCCCTGCTCACACCCCACAACCGGAGCCCACACCATGAAACTCGGCACCTTCATGATGCCCCTGCACCCCCCCGAAAAAGACCGCACTGCCTGCTTCGAAGAAGACGTCGAATTTATCGTCCGCGCCGACCAGCGCGGCTTCAGCGAAGCCTGGATCGGCCAGCACCACACCGTCGCCTGGGAACCCATCCCCTCCAACGACCTCTTTATCAGCCACGTCCTGCCCCAGACCAAAAACATCCGCCTGGGCACCGGCGTCTCCATCATGCCCCAGCACCATCCCGTCAATGTCGCGGTGCGCCTGGCCTTTCTCGACCATCTGTCCAAGGGCCGTATCAACTGCGGCTTCGGCCAGGGCGGCGTCGCCACCGACTGGGGCCTCTTCGACCTGCCCGATCCCAAGACCCAGGGACTGATGACCGTCGAGAGCATCGACATGGTGCTCAAGCTCTGGGAGGCCGACGCACCCTTCGATTTCAAAGTCGATTTCTACCACATCAAGATCGAGGATCCCGTACCCGAACTCGGCATCGGCGAACTGCTCAAACCCTATCAAAAACCGCACCCACCCATCGGCATGAGCGTGATCCGCGGCGAATCGCTGGCCGCGACCATGGCCGGCCAGCGCGGCTACCTGCCCATCAGCACCAACCTCGTCGCTGCCTCGACCCTGGCCCAGCACTGGCAAACCTACTCCGCCGGCGCCACCGACGCCGGTCTCCCCGAGCCCGAGCGCACCCGCTGGCGCATCTCGCGCAGCGTCGTCGTCGCCGACTCCGCCAACCAGGCCTGGGACTACGCCCTCGACCCCAAGAGCGCCTTCAACCGCGCCTTCGAATATCTGGTCGTCGTGCTCTCAGGCGCCAAGATGCTCCACATAATGAAGCACGACCCGGAGGTTCCCGACGAGGAGGTCACGCCCGAGTATCTGGTCAAAAATCTCTGCATCGTCGGCGACGCGAAATCGTGCGTGGATCAGCTGGAGGGTTTGTGGGAGACGACCGGCGGTTTCGACACGCTGCTGATGATCGCCCATGACTGGGACGACCGCCCGCTGTGGGAGCGCTCGATGGATCTGCTGGCCAAAGAGGTCGTGCCGAAACTGCCCTCGGTCTAGGATACCAGCGCCCGAGCCCTTTCTCCCAGCGCCGGCAAATCTTCAACGATCGCCCGCAACCGGGGCCTTGCCAAAAGCACCGGGTCCACGTCAAACGCATACGCCGCATACTTCTGCATCGACTTGAGCTTGGCGTCGGTGTCGGGCGGGGCGACGAACTTGAAGGCGATATAGCGGCGTTGGGGAAACTTGCCATAGGCCGCATGGAAAAGACTGTGGTGGAAAAACACCACATCGCCCGGCACAATCTCCAGCATACAGGCGGGAATCTCCTCGCCCTTGGCCCCAAAACTATTGCCGATCGTGCCGTCCTTGAAGTGGTGGGCCTGTAGCGGCCACAGCCACTGGTGGAAGGGCATCCGGTGCGACCCGGGAATCACCCTGAGCGCCCCCTGCTCTTTGGTTGTCGGCTCCAAATAGATCATGATCTTGAGCCGCCGATACTCGGCCTCCGCCGCCCCGGGCCGATCCGCATGCCAGTTGTGCTCCCCCTGCTCGGTCACCCCCTCCTTATTCCCCTCCGACCCCGACCACAAAAAACCAGGCCCCAGCAAATCCTCAACGACCCCGTAGATCCGGTCGTCCTCGGCCAGATCCAACAGCCGCGGATGCAACTCGGCGAAAGGCGCCAAGCTCTGCGGCTGCCCGTCGTCGGCCGTCCCGCCCCGATCCGCAGTAAACACCTCATCCGCCGCCCGGGTAATCTCCACCATCTCCTCCGCGGAAAACGCCTGCCGCAAACAGAGAAACCCAAAGACATCAAAATGCTCTAGCTGTTCGGGAGTCAGCATGCCAATCCTCCTCTTTTTTCCCACTTTAGGGCAGCAAGATAACCAAGACGAGCTCCAAAATCAACCAACCCCCAAACAACACTCTCCTCTTTCCCCCTCTTTTATTATGTTAGTAGTCTTGCCGTTGATCTCTGAACTACCGAAGGGCAGAGCGAAGGTATCCCCCTCACTCTGCCCGTACGCACCGCAGCCAAAACCCCGCTTCGAGACTATGCGCCCACTAATACTTTGCCTGCTCTGCTTCCTCGCCCCCGCTGCCACCGCCGACACCATGGTCTACCGCACCCACGCCCTAACCCTCTACGGCGACCCCAAATATCCCCCGCACTTCACCCACTTCAACTACACCAACCCCGACGCACCCAAACAAGGCCAAATCCGCCTTGCCGCCATCGGCACCTACGACAACCTCAACCCCTTCACCCTCAAAGGCATTGCCGCCGCCGGCTCGCTGCTGCTCTACAACCGCCTCTGCACTAAATCCAAGGACGAGCCCTTCACCGAATACGGCCAGCTCGCCACGCAGATGCAAATACCCGTCGACCGCTCCTGGATCATCTTCGAACTCCACCCGCAAGCCCGCTGGCACGACGGCGTGCCCATAACCGCCGCCGACGTGATCTTCAGCTTCGAGACCCTCGTCACCAAGGGCATCCCCTTCTTCCGCAGCTTCTACGCCGACGTCGATACCGTCTTCGCCATCGATGAGCGCCGGGTGAAATTCGCGTTCAAAGAAGGCACCAACCGCGAAATGCCGCTGATCATGGGCCAGCTGCGGGTCCTGCCCAAACACTACTGGGCCGACCGCGACTTCGCCGCCACCACCCTCAAGCCGCCCCTGGGCAGCGGTCCTTATCGCATCGCCGAATTCGAGCCGGGTCGCTCGATCACCTACGAGCGCGTCAAAGACTACTGGGGCCGCGACCTGCCCGTGCACAAGGGCCGCCACAACTTCGACCGCATCCGCTACGAGTACTACCGCGACCGCAACGTGGCCATCGAGGCCTTCAAGGCGGGGGCATACGACCACCGATCCCTGGGCAACTCCAAAGAGTGGGCTACTGGCTACGCGGACTTCGCGCCGATCGCCGAGGGACGGATGGTCAAGGAGCAGATCCCGCACCAGCTCATCCGCGGCATGTCGGGCTTCGCCTTCAATACCCGGCGCGGCAAGTTCAAAGACCCCAGGGTGCGGCAGGCTCTCGCCAACGCCTACGACTTCGAATGGACCAACAGACAGCTCTTCTACGGGCTCTACACCCGCAGCAAAAGCTATTGGGGCAATTCCGATCTCGGATCGACGGGACTACCTGAGGGCCTAGAGCTGGAGATCCTAGCAGGATACCGAGGCCGCATCCCCGACGAAATCTTCACCACCGTTTATACACCGCCCGCCACCGACGGCTCAGGTCAGCTCCGCCAAAACCTCCGCGCGGCCAAAAAGCTCCTCTCTGCCGCCGGCTGGTCGGTCGTCGACGGCGCGCTCAAACACGCGGCAACAGGCGAAGTCATGCGTTGCGAGTTCCTGCTCGGCTCCTCGTCCTACGAACGCGTCCTCGGCCCCATCGTGCAAAATCTCGAACGCCTCGGCATCCAGGCCACCATCCGCACCGTCGACGCGGCCCAATACCAGAGCAGGATCAAAGACTTCGACTTCGATATCATCGTCGCCTCCTGGCGCCAGACCTTGAGCCCGGGCAACGAACAACGCAACTTCTGGTCTAGCAAGGCATCTCAATCCGCGGGCAGCCGCAACTACGCCGGCATAAAAGACCCGGTCGTCGACGAGCTCATCGAGCGCCAGATCGCCGCCGACGACCGCAAGACCCAGATCGCCATCACCCGCGCCCTGGACCGGATCCTGCTCTGGGGCCACTACCTGATCCCCGACTCGCACAGCAGCGACTACCGCATGGCCTACTGGAACAAATTCGGCCGGATGCCAGAGCCGGCCAAAAACGGGCTGGGCTTTCCCGACACCTGGTGGTGGGACGCGGAAAAGGCCGCGCGGTTAGAATCCAAATAACCAAGCAAAGGCAACCGACTATGCGCATCGCACTCTCCCTGGCCGTCGCCGTTTTGACGGCGCTCCCACTCCACGGCGAAAATTACGCGGGTCACGCCATCTCCCTCTACGGCGAGCTCAAATACGGCCCCGACTTTACCCACTTCGAATACGCCAATCCCGCCGCACCCAAGGGCGGCGATTTGATCATCGGCTGGATCGGCACCTTCGACAGCCTCAACCCCTACATTCTCAAGGGCATCTCTCCGCCGCGCATGGGCGCGCTGCTCTACGACACCCTCACCGGGCACGCCGACGACGAAATCTTCTCCGAATACGGTCGGCTCGCCGAGCGCGTCGAAGTGCCCGAGGACAACTCGTGGGTGCTCTACACCCTGCGCGAGAAAGCGCGCTGGCACGACGGGCAACCCATCGCGCCCGAGGACGTGATCTTCACCCTCGAAACTTACAAAACCAAAGGGCATCCTGGACTGCGCAGCTACTACGCCTCCATCGAAAAAGCCGAGAAAGTCGGCGCGCGCCAGGTCAAGCTGATCTTTGGCGAGAAGAACAACAAGGAGCTGCCCCTGATCGCCGGCCAGATGGCCGTGCTGCCCAAACACTACTGGGAGAGTCGAGACTTCGCCGCAACCACCCTCGAGCCGCCCCTGGGCAGCGGCCCCTACAAAATCGCCGCCGTCGAAGCCGGGCGCTTCATCACCTACGAGCGCGTCGATGACTACTGGGGCCGGGACTTGCCCGTCAATAAGGGCCGCTTCAACTTTGACCGCGTCCAATTCGACTACTACCGCGACCAGACCGTGGCCATCGAGGCGCTCAAGGCCGGTGAGTTCGACTACCGCCGCGAAAACTCGTCCAAAGATTGGGCGACCTCCTACGAGGTGCCGGCCGTCGCCGAGGGCAAGCTGGTCAAGGACCCGCTGCCCCATAGGCGCGCCACCGGCATGCAGGCCTTCTGGTTCAACTCGCGCCGCGACAAATTTTCAGATCCCCGGGTGCGACAGGCGCTCGGCTACGCCTTCGACTTCGAATGGACCAACAAGAATCTGTTCTACGGCCTCTACAAACGCAGTACGAGCTTCTTCGCCAATTCCGAACTGGCCTCCTCGGGCCTGCCCGAGGGTCGGGAACTGGAGATCCTGGCAGAGTATCGGGGGCGCGTCCCCGACGAAGTCTTCACTACAAGCTATGATCCGCCCCAAACCGACGGCTCGGGCCAGATCCGCCAAAACTTGCGCGCAGCCAAAAAACTCCTGGAGGAGGCGGGTTGGAATATCGTCGACGGCGTCTTGACCCACGCCAAAACCGGCGAGGTGATGGAAATCGAATTCCTCGAAAATACTTCGACGTGGGAGCGCATCATCGCGCCGATGGTCAGCAATCTCGAACGCCTCGGCGTAAAGTCGTCGATTCGCATCGTCGACCGGACCCAGTATCAGAATCGGGTCCAGGAATACGACTACGACATCGTCTCGGTGGTCCAGGGCCAGAGCCACAGCCCCGGCAACGAGCAACGAGACAATTGGACTAGCACCGCCGCCGACACGCCCGGCAGCGGCAACTGGGCCGGGATAAAAGATCCGGTCGTCGACGAGTTGGTCGACCGCCTGATCCAGGCCCCCACCCGCGCCGAGTTGGTGGCGGTGACCCGGGCGATGGACCGGGTGCTTTTGTGGGGCCACTATATCGTCCCGCACTGGTATAGCAACAATTTCCGCGTGGTCCACTGGGACAAATTCGGCAAACCCACCAGGTCGGCTCCCTATACCGGCGACTACTTCGTCATGCCCTATACCTGGTGGTACGACGAGGCAAAGGCGGCGCGTTTGCAGCAGGACGACTAGCGCCATTCTCGCGCGTCGGACAGCATCACCTATTCGCTGCTCGACGTTCGCCGCACCGTCCGTAAAGCTTGTAACACCCCGTTACGAGCCATTGCGTAATCTTGCAACTCGACGCGACGCCCTTCGCCGCGGAGATGGGCCGCGAGGCCCCCGCAATCTCACCTGAAGCCCTCGACGTACTGGCTGCCTATCCCTTTCCCGGCAATGTCCGCGAATTAAAAAATATCGTCGCACGCGCGCTGCGCGAAAGCCGTGACGGCACCATCGAACCCGGCCAGCTTCACCTGCTGAGCGGTGAGGTGCCAGCGCCGACAACCGACCCCGAGGTAGAGATCCCCCTCGACCTCGACGAGGCCGAAGTCTGGCCCGTCAAACGCGGCAGCGCCCGATCAGGGGGCAATATTTCGGAAGCCGCGCGGTTGCTGGGTACCAATCGCATGCGGATCTACCGGGTCCTGGGTCGGGACGGAGGGCGACGCTGTAGATCATGACTAGTTCTCCCTCCTTGCCCCCAGGTAAATCATCTCTTACCCTAAATGCATGCCAAGCTCCCACAGACACCCGCAATCCACTGCAGCGCCAGCCCCTGCCCCCCCAGCGCAACACCGTAAACGTATCTCGTATTTACCCTCACTTCCCCTGCTCCTCCAAGACAACTACCGCCCAGCGACCGACCCCGCGGCATTTGCGCTAGCGGAGGTGGGGGTCTGCCGTAGGGGCGCGGTAAAGTCCTTTGCCTGTAGTATGTCGCCCCGCTCCCGCTGCCCGGTACGGTGTCCTTTAGGGCACGGCGCTGTTTCGACCTGCCGGGAACTCGCCTGGACGGCCCACTTGCGCCCTCGGAGGCAGACCCCCACCACAGCGATAGCCAGCTGAGTGCCGATGGGCGCCTATCTCCTCCGCCGCCTGCTCTTCATGGTGCCAACCCTCTTCGGCATCATGACCGTCAACTTCCTCATCATCCAGGCGGCCCCCGGCGGTCCCGTCGAGCGCACCATCGCCGTCATCCAGGGCTTCGGCACCGACGCCACCGAGCGGGTCAGCGGCTCTGGCATGGGCGAAAACCTCGACATGAGCGCCGAGCTCAATAGCAAATACCGCGGCGCCCAGGGCCTCGACCCCGAGCTGATCGCCGAGCTCGAGCGGATGTACGGCTTCGACAAGCCGGTGCACGAGCGCTTCTTCCAGATGATCGGCCAGTATCTGCGCTTCGACTTCGGCGAGAGTTTCTACCGCGATCAGCGCGTCGTCGATCTGGTCAAAGAGAAGATGCCGGTCTCGATCTCACTGGGGCTGTGGACCACGCTTTTAGTCTACTTTATCTCCATCCCTCTCGGGATCGCCAAAGCCGTGCGCGACGGCTCGCGTTTCGACATCTGGACCTCCGGGATCGTCATCGTCGGCTACGCCATCCCCAGTTTTCTCTTCGCCATCCTACTAATTGTAGTCTTCGCCGGGGGGCACTATCTCGACTGGTTCCCCCTCCGCGGCCTGACCTCGTCTAACTGGGACGAACTGAGTACCCTCGCCAAAATCGCCGACTACTTCTGGCATTTGGCTCTGCCCGTCACCGCGATGCTCATCGGCGGCTTCGCCGGGCTGACCCTGCTGACTAAAAACTCCTTCCTCGACGAGATCAACAAACTCTACGTCACGACCGCCCGGGCCAAGGGCTTGAGCGAAAATCGGGTGCTCTACGGCCACGTCTTCCGCAACGCGATGCTGATCGTCATCGCCGGCTTCCCCGGCGCCTTTATCGACATCTTCTTCACCGGCGCTCTGCTCACCGAGATCATTTTCTCGCTCGACGGATTGGGGCTATTGGGCTACGAGGCGGCGATCGGCCGCGACTATCCGGTGATGTTCGCGACGCTGTATTTTTTTACCCTGCTCGGGCTGCTGATGCAACTGGTCGGCGACCTCACCTATACGCTGGTCGACCGGCGCATCGACTTCGAGAGCCGCGAGGTATGAGCGAAGCCGTCAAAATCGCGCCGCCGCCGCCGGCTCGCTGCTGGGGCCTCCAGTTGTCGCGGCTCAATCGGCGCCGACTCGCCAACTTCCGCCGCAACCGCCGCGGCTACTGGAGCTGCTGGGCCTTTTGGCTTCTCTTTGGCTTGAGCCTGCCTGCCGAATTCATCGCCAACGACCGGCCGCTCATCGTCCGCTTCGACGGCGACTACTACTTCCCGGTCCTCGCCACCTACCCCGAAACCATCTTCGGCGGCGACTTCGAGACCGAGGCCGAATACCGCGATCCCTTCGTTAAAGAGCTGATCGAGACCAAGGGCTGGATTCTGTGGCCGCCGGTGCCCTACCGCTACGACACCGTCAACTACGACCTCAAACACCCGGCACCCGCCCCACCCGACTGGGATAACTGGCTCGGCACCGACGACCAGGCCCGCGACGTGGTCGCCCGCGTGCTCTACGGCTATCGCATCTCATTGCTCTTCGGCCTGTTGCTGACCCTTTTCAGCGCCTCCATCGGCATCGCCGCCGGTGCGGTCCAGGGCTATTTCGGCGGCTGGGTCGATTTGCTCTTCCAGCGCTTTATCGAGATCTGGCAGGGGCTGCCGCTGCTCTATCTGTTGATCATCCTCGCCAGCGTCGTCGAGCCGAGCTTCTGGTGGCTATTGGGGCTGTTGTTGCTCTTCCGCTGGATGGGTCTGGTGGGTGTGGTGCGCGCCGAATTTCTGCGCGCCCGCAACTTCGACTTCGTCAAGGCTGCCCGCGCCTTGGGCCAGAGCGACCACCGCATCATGTGGCGGCACGTGCTGCCCAACGCCATGGTCTCGACCCTGACCTTTCTGCCCTTCGTGCTCACCGGCTCGGTGGCGATACTGACCTCGCTCGACTTCCTCGGCTTCGGCCTGCCGCCCGGCTCGCCTTCGCTGGGCGAGTTGCTCAATCAGGGCAAGCGCAATTTGCAGGCGCCGTGGCTGGGCTTTACGGCCTTCTTCGCGCTGGCCGTCATGCTCTCTTTGCTGGTCTTTATCGGCGAGGCGGTCCGCGACGCCTTCGACCCGCGCAAGGCCTACGCCGGGGAGGAGGCCGCATGAGCCTGCTAACAATAGAAAACTTAGGCGTGCGTTTTCACGTCGAGGAGGACCACGTCGAGGCGGTCCGCGGCGCTTCACTCCACATCGAACGCGGCGAGACCGTAGCCCTGGTCGGCGAATCCGGCTCGGGGAAGTCAGTAACCGCCCTCTCGGTGCTGCAACTTTTGCCCTACCCCCGCGCCAGCCATCCCCACGGCAGCATCCGCTTCGACGACAAAGAGCTTTTGGGCGCTTCGTCTGAGCGCTTACAGGATCTGCGCGGGAACCGCGTCGCCATGGTCTTCCAGGAGCCGATGACCTCGCTCAACCCGCTGCACTCGATCGAAAAGCAACTCTGCGAAACACTGATCCTGCACCGAGGTTTAAATCGCGCCAAAGCCCGTGCCCGCGCCATAGAGTTCCTCGAGCTAGTCGGCCTCCCCGACGTCGAGACTCGCCTAGATGCCTGGCCACACCAGCTCTCGGGCGGTCAGCGCCAACGAGTGATGATCGCCATGGCGTTAGCCAACGAGCCCGACCTGCTCATTGCCGACGAGCCGACCACCGCGCTCGACGTGACCATCCAGGCGCAGATCCTCGCGCTGCTCAAAGACCTGCAAGCCCGCTTCCACATGGCGATCCTCTTGATCACCCACGACCTCGGCATCGTCCGCCACATGGCCGACCGCGTCTACGTGATGACCGACGGCCAGATCGTCGAAGACAACGTCACCGCAACCCTCTTCACCACCCCACAACACGCCTACACCCGCAAGCTCTTAGCCGCCGAGCCCCAGGGTGATCCCCCCCCCATCGACGCGACCGCCCCCTCAGTCATGCGCAGCCAAAACCTCAAAGTCCACTTCCCCATCAAACGCGGTCTGCTGCGCCGCACGGTGGGCCATGTAAAAGCAGTCGATGGGATTTCACTAAGCGTGCGCGCCGGACAGACGGTGGGCGTCGTCGGCGAATCCGGCTCGGGCAAGACCACCCTGGGGCAGGCGCTGCTGCGCTTGGTGGCGAGCGAGGGGCCAATCGAATTCGACGGCCGCGATATCCAGGGCTGGCGCCAGAAGGAGATCCGCCCCTTGCGCCGCCAGATGCAGATCGTCTTCCAGGACCCCTTTGCCTCATTGAGCCCGCGGCTCTCGGCCTTCCAGATCATCGAGGAAGGCCTGCTGATCCACGACATCGGAGCTAGCTACGACGAGCGCCGCCAATTCGTCGCCGCTACCATGGCCGAGGTCGATCTCGACCCTCTGACCATGGACCGCTACCCCCACGAATTCTCCGGTGGCCAACGCCAGCGCATCGCCATCGCCCGCGCCATGGTGCTCAAACCGCGCTTCTTGGTCCTGGACGAGCCGACCAGCGCCCTCGACAAAACCGTCCAGGCCCAGATCGTCGAACTCCTGCTCCAGCTCCAGGCGCGCCACGGCCTGGCCTATCTCTTCATCAGCCACGACCTCAAGGTAGTCCGCGCCCTGGCCAGCGAGCTGATTGTGATGAAGGAGGGCCTGGTGGTCGAACAGGGCCCGACGCAGGAGATTTTCAACGAGCCAAAAGAAGCCTACACGCGAGAGCTGATCGCGGCGGCCTTTGCTATCGAGACGCTTGGAGGACCAGACGATGAAAATCGCCTAGGTTGACCTTTTCGAGATCGAAATCCCGCCGATCCCGCCCATTGCCCAATACAGCCCTAAAATTTTCGATCTGACCATTTGCCGGGTACATACGGACGAAGGCCTCGTCGGACTCGGGGAAGCCCACGGCAACTCCTCCGCGTTCGCCGCCCAGGCGGCCGCCTACACTGGCCAGGACCCGCTGGCGCTGGACCCCTTCGCCCAACCCGATCCCTTCCAGTGCGCGCTGCTAGATATCGCCGGCCAAGCCGCCGGGCTGCCGCTCTACCGCTTTTTCGGCGAGAAAGTGCGCGACCAAGTGCCGGTTTCGTACTGGTCCCGACCGATGGAACCACACGAAACCGCCGCCGAACCCGAGGTGGGCGCAAAGCGGGGCTTTACCTGCCACAAGCTAAAGGCGCGGCCGTGGAATATCGTCGAGACGGTGGAGTTGATGAAGAAGGCGGCAGGCCCCGATTACACAGTGGGCATCGACCCCAACCAAAAATTCCGCCTGGTCCATATCGCCGCCCGCCTGGCCCATGAGTTAGAGCCCTTCGGCACAGTCGCCAATTTTGAAAACCCCATACTCAAGACCCATCTCGACTGGTTCCGCCTGCTGCGGGAAAAAACCCATATCCCCATCGCGCTCCACGCCAATTCAGCTACCCAGGTCCTGGCCGCATTAAAGGCGGAGTGTATCGACTACGTCAATCTGAGCGGATCCGCCCAAGAAATAAAGAAAGCCGCCGCCCTCGCCGAGGCGGCCGACGTGCCGTGCTGGGTGCAACTG
>JAYYUU010000213.1:0-6469 GCA_036343835.1 Candidatus Latescibacterota bacterium
TTTAGAGTGGTGCGATTACGGAGAGTGGGTGGGGTTGCCGTAGGGGCGGGTGCTGGATTGGATGCTTTTGGGGTGTAAGAGCTCCTGTGTTTATAGATTCGATCCGCAGTTTTTTTTGGTCGAAGAGGGGGTGTGGGCGAAGGGGTGTTTGGCGTTGCGACGTCGATTTGGGGGCTGGGAATTTGCAGTGGGAGTCTAACAGTATTTGCTGCGAGGTGAATTGTGAAAATTACTGCGGTACATACGTACCATTTAAGTTGTCCGGTGGAAGTGCCTTTCGCGAACTCGCGAATGTGGAATCGGGTGCGGACGGCCAGTGTGGTGGAGGTGGTGACCGATTCCGGAATCAGCGGATGGGGCGAGGCGACGCGGATGCCTTCGCGGCGGGCGTTGGAAAATCACGTGATCGGCAAAGATCCCTTGGATCGCGAACCCATCTGGAATGGGCTCAACGCCTTCGGTAAAGGGGATATCGCGGCAATCAGCGCGATCGATATCGCGTTGTGGGATATAGCAGGCAAGGCACTAGAGCAGCCGATTTACCAACTGATCGGCGGGGCGTGCCGCGATGTGGTTCCGGCCTATGCCAGCGGTTTGTTCAAGATGGAGGGGACCGGTCATGCGGCGGCGCTGCGCGACGAGGCGCGGGGCTATGTTGATATGGGCTTTGGAGCGGTGAAGATGAAGATCGGCTATGGCGCGGCCTGCGATGACCGTATCGTGCGTGTCGTGCGGGAGGCAATCGGCCCTGATGTACTGCTAGCCGTGGATGCAAATTGCGCCTACGATGTGGGCACTGCGCTTGACGTCGGCTATCGCATCGCCGAGCGCGATCTATACTGGTACGAAGAGCCGGTAGCACCCGACGAGATCGAGGGCTATCGCGAAATCAGAGACAAGTTGCCGTTGCGGATCGCCGGCGGCGAGCAACTCGAAGGCCGCTGGGCCTTTCGCGACCCGCTGCAAAAACGCTGCCTCGACATCGTGCAGCCGGATATCAGCATCGCCGGCGGTTTTTCCGAGTGCCTAAAGATCCAGGCCATGGCCAGTGCCAATGGGGTGAGGGTATTACCGCATATGTGGGGTACGGCGATACGGCTGGCGGCGACATTGCACTGGCAGGCGACGATCCCCGACCATCCGCAGGGCCTGGCGCCCGAGCCGTCGCTGCTCGAGTTCGACATGACCGCGAACAAATTACGAAGCGAATTGGCGCGCGAGCCGATAGGCATGGCCGATGGTAATGTAGCCGTGCCGCAGGGGCCTGGCTTGGGCATCGATATTGATCGCGCGGTGCTGGAGCAATACGCACTATGAGCGATAGACCGAATCTGCTATACATTCATTCAGACCAGCATGCTCCGCACGTGCTGCGCTGCTACGGCGACCCGCTGGTAGAGACTCCGCACCTCGATGATCTAGCCGCGCGTGGGGTCCTGTGCACCGGGGTCTACTGTCCCTCGCCAGTTTGCGTGTCGTCGCGGATGGCGATGCTAAGCGGGCGCTATCCGCACGATATTGGGGTTTGGACCAATCACGATGTGCTTCCTGCGGCCGTGCCGACGCTGGCTCACGCCATGGGCGCGGGTGGCTATCGCCCGACGCTGATCGGCCGCATGCATTCGCGCGGTCCGGACCAGCTGCTCGGCTATGCCGAGCGCCTGGTCGGCGACCACTCGGGCAACTACTCCGAGGGCGGTGCTCCCGGCGACGCGCTGTCGACGCTGACCAGAGCCGGGGCCGGCCAGAGCGGCTATCAGGTTCACGACGAGGACGTCACCGCCGCGGCGGTGCACTGGCTCAATCGCCTGGGCGTGCAGAGGAGGTCGGACCAGATGGGCGCGCCTTTTTCGCTCTCGCTTGGTTATATGCTGCCGCACATGCCCTTTATCGCGCGCAGGGAGGATTATATAAAATACCGTTCGCGCATCCGCTACCCGGCGCATCCGCGGCCCCTCGAAGATGAGGTCCATCCCTTTCTGCAGTGGTGGCGTCGGCATTCGGGGTGGGACGGAGCGAGCGAGGAACAGGTGCTCAACGCCCGCGCCGCCTACTGGGCGCTGGTGACGCGTCTTGACGCGATGATCGGCCAGGTGCTCCATGCGCTGCGCCTCAACGGTTTTGAGGAGAACACGTTGGTCGTCTATACCTCGGACCACGGCGAGCAGGTAGGCGAGCATGGTCTGTGGTCCAAGCGAACCTTTTACGAGCGCTCGGTCAGAGTGCCGGCGATTATCTCTTGGCCGGGGCGTCTTCCCGCAGGCGCGCACTGCGAGCGCGTGATGAGCAGTCTTGATCTCAACGCGACGATGTTGGCGGCATTGGAGTGCCCGGCGCTGCCGCACGCACGCGGGCGCAATGCGCTGGGCGTACTGCGCGGTGCTGCCGCCGAGTGGGACGATGTCGCCTTTTCCGAATATTGCCTCGACGAGGGCCACTATCACCGCATGGTGCGTCGCGACCAGTGGAAACTCAACTACTACCACGGTATGGAGCCACAGCTGTTCAATATGCGCGAGGATCCCGACGAATTACGCGACTGCGCTGGAGATCCTGTGTGTGCCGAAATCCGTGCTGCGCTCGAGCGCGAGGTGCTGGCCGGCTGGGATCCGGAGGTGGTGGCGAGCAGGATGCGGGTACGCCGCGCCGACCGCTGCTTGATCGACCAGTGGGCCAAGGAGGTAAAACCTGCGGACCAGTACCGCTGGGAAAGGAAAAAGGAAATGGACTACCGCGACGAGGTGCAGCCGTGAAAGTGCTGGTGGGCACGGATGTCGAAGGCGTGGCCGGCATCGCCTCGATGGCTGAGCAGTCGCGCGCTGACGGTCGCTACTACGAGCAGACCCGGGGGGGCGTCTGGCCCACCGCCGAGGTCAACGCTGCGGTGTCGGGCCTGTCCTTCGAGGGATATTCAACCGGAGGTGCGGCTCATGCACGGGCCTCCGCCGGCGCCGCGAGAAGTGCGCGATCCGTTTGCGGCCACGTGCGACGTCTGCGTGATGATCGGGCAGCACACTATGGCCGGCGTTGCTCGCAGCAACTAGAACCACACGCAAAACAGCCGGTCGATTGACTACTACAAGCCCAATAGACGGCCTGTCGGCGAGATAGCGCAATTCGCGCTCTACAGTGGCGCGCTAGGACTGCCGCTAATTCGGCACTAAAGGCGCGGGCGCTGATCGAGGAGAAAATACAGGAGGCGGTGGCCAGGTACCGAGCAGAGCCGTGGTCGCTGTACGTGTGGGACGGGCCTTTTGAATTGGAGAAGCGTTTCTTCACTGACGAGGCCATATCGCTCCCAGCTACCAGGGGCCGAGGGCGTCGACGACCAAACGGTGCGCCTTCCGCGGCGAAGATATCCGCGAGGTCGCTTACCGCTGAGCGTCAGCCCTCACCGCGGCGCTGGTGATTTCTTCTCCCTCCTTAACCTCGTCCCAGATGGCGTCCAGTTCTTCGAGCGAAAGATCGGCCAGTTCGCGACCAGTTGCCGCGACCTTTTCTTCGAGCGCGCGGAAGCGGCGCTCGAATTTCCCCGCCGAGGCCCTGAGCGCCTGTTCGGAGTCGACTTTTAGGAAGCGGCCGATGTTAACCATGGCGAAGAGCACATCGCCGAACTCGTCCTCGACCGCTGCGGCGTCGCATTTCTGACAGGCCTGGCGCAGTTCTGCAAATTCCTCCTCGACCTTGTCCAGGGGGCCGTCGATGAGATCCCAGTCGAAGCCCTGTTTGGACGCCCGCGCCTGGATACGCTGGGCGCGCATCAGAGCCGGCAGTTGCGCGGGGATGCCGTCGAGCAACGAGGGAGCGGAGGCGCCCTGTTCGCGGCGTTCCTCCTTTTTTATTTGCTCCCAATTTTTCAAGACCTGGTCGGCCCCGTCGACGGCGACGTTTGCGAAGACGTGGGGGTGGCGGCGGACGAGCTTATCAACGATGGTCCGTCCGACCTCCTCGATAGAGAAGCGGCCCTCCTCGGCTGCGATCTGGGCGTGGAAGACGACCTGCAGCAGCACGTCGCCCAGTTCCCCGCACAACTCGTCGTCGTTGCAGGCATCGATGGCGTCCAGGGCCTCATAGGCTTCTTCGAGCAGGTAGGGTTTAAGGGTGGCGTGTGTTTGTTCGCGGTCCCAGGGACAGCCGTCGGGTCCTCGTAATCGGGCCATTACGTCTACCAATTCGGTAAAACTTGACACGTTTTCATGACTCCTTCGGTGGCAGCTGGGTGTATTTGCAGTTGTTGCCGCGGGCTTGGGTGACGGGATAGCGCGAGGCGGAAATCGAGAGCTTTTCCCGGAGAGTTGTCGCGGCGTCGAGACCGAAGCGGTCACACATCAATAGAACAAAATACAAAATATCGGCTAGTTCGTGGCCGATATCCTTTAATGAGGCCTCGTCGGCGAGTTTTGCGGTGATTTCGGTCTCGCTTTGGAAGCGGAAGTGTTCCAGCAATTCCGCAGCCTCGATCGACAGGCCGATGGCCAGGTCTTTGGGGGTGTGAAACTGTTCCCAGTCGCGCTCTTGCACAAAGCTGCGGATCTGGTCTTTAAGCTGGTCTACGGTGCATGTCTGGTCGTCCACATTGCCTCGATCAAGAGAGTGGTATCAAGCGAAGAGAATGTCGGGTTAATCGAGCCGGCGTGCGCGGGGCGATGTGTCGTAGATCACAGCGCCCACGAAGTTCGTAGTCGATACACTAATGGGGGCTGGATGCGCTCGTTAAGGGCAAATACCAGCTGGTCGCCCGGGGCCCTAATTAGCACACCATCGCTGACGGTGTCAAAAGGCAATAAGCGGGAACCGTTTTCCCGCGGAGTTGTTAGCCCGTAAATGACGATTAACCATGGCAGGAGGTAGCGCATAGTGACCAAAAACCAAGCCAAGACGACAGGAAAGAGGAGGGCCGGCCCCAGCAAGGGCGATCTGGTACTGGCGAGCTACCTGGACGATATTGCTGCATCCACGCCCCTGGCCCCAGTCGAGGAGGCCGAGCTGGCGGCGCGCATCCGCACCGGCGACGACTCAGCCCGCAACGAGTTGATCGAGGCAAATCTACGCTTTGTGGTCTCAGTCGCAAAGGAATACCAGAACCGCGGGCTTTCGCTAGCCGAGTTGATCAGCGCCGGTAACGTGGGGCTGATTACCGCGTCAGAGCGTTTTGACGAGACCAGGGGCTACAAGTTTATATCCTATGCCGTGTGGTGGGTCCGCCAGGCAATTCTTCAGGCACTCATGGAACAGACCACGGTGCGGGTGCCCGTCAACCGCCTCGACATGATGTCTAAGATTATCCGCACTTACGAGGCCTTGCAGCGGGATGGCTCGGCGCCCAGCCTCGAAATGGTCGCCGACACCATGGGTTTTTCGCGGGAAAAGGTAGAACAGGCCATGGTCGCCAACCAGCCGATCCGCTCGCTCGACGCTCCATTCCAAGACGGCGAGGAACGCTGTTTACTCGACTCCCTGAGCAACGAAGTGTCAAATCCCGAAGACGAGGTCCTGGGTTTTACGCTCAGGGAAGACATCGAATGCGCGCTGGCCGGCCTCAACGAGCGTGAGGCAGAGGTGCTTCGGCTCTACTTTGGCCTAGTTAACGCGGCGCCGCTGACGCTCGACCAGATCGGGGTGCGCTTCGCGGTAACCCGCGAGCGCGTGCGTCAGATCAAGGAGATCGCGTTGAGCAAGTTACGCCACCCGCGCTTTTTTGCCCGGTTGCGCGCCCACACAGACATCTGATTCCCTATATCCAGCAGGTTCCGTAAGAGCTGTGCAACACTTGCAGTCCGCCGCTCTTTTTTGTTCCGGCATGTATTTTGCTGTGTGCGGCAAACCGGCCCATGTAGGCGTTGCCAAAATTTTCTTTCCCTTCAGCGGCCTCCTGGGGGAAAAAGGGGCCCATTGGGCCTGGGGCTGCCGATACGGGCTAATGGAAGGAGTCGCCAATGCGGAATAGGACTACGGATTCGATTCGCTCGCTGCGCGGTTTGGGTGTGGTCATGATCGTCTTCGTGACCACGAGCCTGTCGTTGGGCGCTTTATTGGCTTTGCTGTCTAATGGATAAATCATTATTTGTAATAGTACTTATATTTACAACTACATGTGCTGATACCTAATTAATACAATCTCTTGACGGGCTCTGTTGGCCGACATATATTGAGAACCGAGGCGATGATCAGGGCCTTCTGCATTTTCTCTCTCCCAATGCAGATTCAGCGAACTCTCTCCCCCTTTGGAGTTTCTGGCGGCCCGCTTGACGTGTTCCTATACGATTGTTCGCAAGCGCTATTGAGCGGCGCTGCGGATTTTGGCCGGCTGCATTGCCAAGATGTAGCAAGGGTATTGCGTAAGCATGGGCAAAATCATCGCCATCGCCAATCAGAAGGGCGGCGTGGGCAAGACCACTACGGCAATCAATCTCGCCGCCTGTCTGGCTCTGTCCGGCCACCGCACCCTCTTGATTGATCTCGATCCGCA
>JAYYUU010000214.1:0-6402 GCA_036343835.1 Candidatus Latescibacterota bacterium
CTGTCCAACGCCGTTGTCCCCGATACAGGTCGCCGAGTGCGTCGCGAGAAACCGACCAATCCGGTTCAGATGCACATGCGGCCAATAATGCGTCTTCCGCCCCGGCCGCGTCACCGCCTGCCGCAAGTTGCTGCCCCTTTCGGTAAGAGCCGACGGCCGACCCGCGGAAGTAGAAGGGAGCTGTTAGGAGATAAGAGCTGAGTTCGTCGGCAACCTCCACCTGTCCTCGAGCGCTCAAATGGCCATCGCCGATCGCCGTCAGGTAGAGATCGGCTACTTCGTCGGCTTGAGCGAATCGGGCGGTCAAATCCAGAAATGGAATGCGTTGCCGACGGCAAAACTGGACCAGCAACTGGTTGGGATACTCCATATCGAGTTCTCCCAGCGCCGCTTCTTCGGCCCCCAATCTATCGAGCATCCGCAACCACTGCACGCGGTCGACCTGGTTTTGCGAGGGCAATAAAACTACCGCGAGTTCGGCCCCGTCTTCGGCTACCAGGCGCTTGAGTTCCGCCAGGCAGGCCAGCGTCAAGTCCCGCGCCGTTGCAAACAAGCCATCACCGCGACGCTGGTAGAAACCTATTTCGTAGAAATAATATCTATGGTCCAAATCCAAAATCGCCAGATCCATAGCCCAGCGACCGCGCAAACGCGCATAGCGAGAGCCAATAAGCCGAGCTAACAAGGATTGGCGCATCAGCGACACCGCCCAATCGCGCGATGGCCTGAGCACCGCTTCACCCGTTAGTGGATCGCCCAGGACTCGTTCATCATCCCCGCGCAACGACGGATCCTCGTGCCGCCAAAAACGTTGAGGACGGGGAATGAGCACTGGGTTGAGCAGGCGGCCTTGGCGCGTAGATATCATATTGTCGCGCCAGTCATTGCCAATAAAAAAACAAAGCACGACCAGATCGGGCTGCAGCGGCCGGCCAAAATAGCGATAGTACGCCAATTGTTGGTAGGTGCCATATCCGTCAACGCCGCCATTGATTGCCACTACTTCGGGATCGTCTTTAAACCGACGTCCGATCAGGTCGACAAACGTAATGTCCTTCGCTAAATAGCTGCTCATGGTGAAGGAGTCGCCGAGAAAGAGCACGCGCCGTTGGGCCGGATCGGGAATGCCGAGATCAGCCCCGCGCTGCCCCGTGCTATTGATCCGCAGCACAAACGATCCGCCATCGGGATCGCGGCGCTCTACTATCGCTCCCTCCCGAGGCGACCAGCCCGTCCTTTGTTCCTCGCGTATCCATCCTCCCTTCCTGCCGGCGTCCCCGTCCGGTCTCACTTACCCCGCGATCACCGTGGTCCAACAGGCGCAATCCGCCCTCCGTCAGCAATAGAACTACCGCGATGCTCACAGCGACTAAGCCGCATGTGGCGAATAGACGCCTCATGTAGATTGATAAAAATTGCAATTGCAGAGCCAACTCCACCAAGCCCCGGCACCAGACCGCAATCGGCTATCGGTAGCTCGAATCGGCCATTGGCTGGGCATGGTGGACAGGTTCGGTGAAGGGTTATTCGAATGCGCGGGTGCTCAAGTAGCGCAACCCGCTATCGCAAAGAATAGTGACGACCTGGGCACGGGGGCCCATTTCACGGGCGACTTCGGCGGCGACAAAAGCGTTGGCCCCGGCTGAAATGCCCACCAGCAACCCCTCCTCCCGCGCCAGGCGGCGCGCCATCTCGTAGGCCTCATCATCGGTGATAACTCGCACCTCGTCGATGACTTCGCGATTGAGGACCTGCGGTACGAAACCGGCACCGATCCCCTCGATATAGCTAAACCCTGGCTCGCCACCTGACAACACCGGCGAACCGACCGGCTCGACGGCGATGACCCGCACCTCAGACAGCGCCTCCTTGAGCAACTCCCCCACTCCCGTCACCGACCCCCCCGTGCCCACTCCGGCGACAAAGGCGTCGACCTGGCCATCCATTTGTTCGAGAATCTCGCGACCGGTGGTGCGGCGATGCACCTCGGGGTTGGCCGCGTTCATAAACTGCTGTGGGAGGAAGTAGTCGGGGTTTTCGCGCTTGAGCTCGAGCGCCTTGTCGATGGCACCGCGCATGCCCTCCGCCGCCGGTGTCAACACCACCTCGGCGCCATAGGCCTGCATCTGCAAGCGGCGCTCGCGGCTGGCGGTGTCGAACATCGTCACGATGAGCTTGTAGCCCTTGTAGGCGGCGACCATCGCCAGACCGATGCCAGTATTGCCGCTGGTCGGCTCGACGATCGTGCCGCCCGCGGCGAGTAGACCCTGCTCTTCTGCTGCCTCGACCATCGCCAGCGCGATGCGATCCTTGACGCTGCCGCCCGGATTGACCGCCTCGAGCTTGCCCCACACCTCGGCCGCCCCAGCCTCGACTATCCTTTCGAGCCTGACGATGGGGGTAGCCCCGATCAACTCGAGCACATTATTGGCGCGCTTCATTTGCACCCTTTCATCGCAATCGAGCCTCCAATTCGCGAATCCGACTTTGCAGACCAACGGCCTGTTGCGCATTCAAACTACCACGGTGCAGGAAGCGACGATAGTTTTGCACCGCCGCCGCGACCTGGCCCTGTGCCTCCAATGCCCGACCCAAACCATAATAAAAAATCACTTCGCCGGGCAAGACCTGCAAGCCCTGGCTCCAGATCGCAACCGCCGCCTGGAATTGGCCGCGCTCCAGATGGAGTTCGCCCAGATTGCGATAGGCCCCAGCGTGCTCAGGCTCAATGCGGATGGCCCACTGGTATTGCGCGATGGCCGCCTCGTGCCGACCCAGGTCGCTGTGGTGATTGCCCAGGTTATAACGGGCTTCGGCCAGGTCGGGGTCGAGTTCGAGGGCGCGCGCATATAGCGCGGCGGCTTCTTCCCCTCGGCCCTGGCGCTTGCGCAATACCCCGAGCCGGCGCCGGGCTTCGGCGTTTTCCGGATGCGCGGCGACCACCGCCTGCAATAGCGTATCGGCCGCCGCCAACTGGCCGCCAGCCTGGTAGAGGACCGCCAGATTGACCAGGGTCGGCAAAAAGCGGGGATTGAGCTCCAGGGATAGTTTATAGGCCACACCCGCATCGGCTTCCCTGTTGAGGGCCACCAATGCGTTGCCCCGGTTGTAGTGGACCTCGGCCACCCCCGGCGCCAACTCAGCCGCTCTTTCGTAACGGAGTAGGGCCTCTGCAACCCGCCCCTCGCCCTCTAACGCCCCACCCAGATGCAGGTGCGCCCGATACATCCCCGGCGCCTTGCGCGCCGCATCGGCCCACAGGCTCAGCTCGTCCTGCCAGACCCGACTCCGGTCATAGGTCATCGCCGCACTGACGACCAGCAAGACGACGACCAACACCCGATGCTTCCCCGCCAACCGCTCCCGCAGCATCCACCCCAGCCCCAGCCCCAGAAAAGCCAATGGCAAATAGAGCCGGTGTTCGTTGACCAGGACATTGAGCGGCACCAGCGATGCGGGGAGCAGGGGCAGGACCAGCCAACAGCCCACTAGCAATACCTGCGGTCGCCGCAGCGCAAACCACACCGCCGCAGCCCACCCGGCCAATGCCAGCACCACCGGCAGATCCAGCCAGCCATGCGCGACGGCGAAGGGATGCTCGACGCTGAGTTGCGTCGGAGCGACGATCAATTGCACGTAGTAAATCGCGGCTTTGGCCTGCGTCGCCAACTGCTCGCCCAAACCCCGCACTGGTTTTTCCAGCGAATTTCCCAACCAATTGCGAGCCAACAACAAATAGGCACCCACCAGCGCCCAATAAGCCGCGTGATAGAGCCACAACCCACCCGCGACCACCGACGTCCTGCCCCGCCCCCAACGCTCATATGCCACCAGCGCTACCGGCAGGACAACCGCCACCGACTTGCTCAACACTGCGCAGGCGAAGGCCATAAGCGACAAAAGCCAGCAATAGCCCATCCCCTGCTGCCGCCAACGGATGTAGCAAAAGAGGGCGGCGAGATAAAAAAGCGCCGCCAGACTCTCGGAACGGCTACTGATATAATTGACCGCTTCGGCGTTGAGCGGGTGCAGGGCGAAGAGCAAGGCCCCGACCAGCGCCGCACGGCGCTTGCCGTGGAGCGCCCTGCCCAGCGCGTAGACCAGCATTGCACAGCCCAGGTGCAAAAGCCAGTTAACGACGTGATAACCGACGACCTCATAAGCACCCCACGCATAATTGAGCGCCAAAGTGACCAGCAACACCGGCCGGTACATCGCCCGTTCCGGCATCGACGAGAAGGTGCTGGGATCGGTAAAAAATGTCGCGATGCGAGCAAGCGAACGAATGTGGGGATTTTCGACGATCGAGTGAACATCGTCGTAGTGGAAGCCATTGCCAAACGAAGCGCCGTAGGCCAAGCCCAGGGCCAACGCCAACGCGCAGAGGGCTATTCCGTAGTCGCGATCCATCACCAGCGCAGACAAAAAAGCGGGCAGCCCGAAGCCGCCCGCCTTGCTCATTCCCTTAATTGTCGTCTAACGACCGCCGGCGATGGCCGGAACGATGGAGACATTGTCGCCGTCATTGAGGGGCGTGTCCTTGCCGTCGAGGAAGCGGATATCCTCGTCGTTGACGAAAATATTGACATAGCGGCGGATCTCGCCACCCTCGTCGAGCAACTTCTCGGCCATGCCGCCATAGGCATCCTCGAGGCCGTCGACTAACTGACCGACCGTCCCGGCCTCCAGCTCGACCTCGGAGAGGTTGTTGGTCAGCTTGCGCAATGGCGTGGGAATATTGACGGTGATAGACATTAGGTCCTCCTCATCGAGTAGTGTTTAGCTCTGCAATTTGCTTTTTGGCCCGCGTTCCGAGCGAGGTATCGCGGCCCAGTGCGACGACTTTGGCATAGGCGCTGAGGGCCTGGTCGACTTGCCCCATTTCGCGATACAGATTGCCCAGGTTATACCAGGTGTCGATGGCGCCCGGCTCGAATTCCAGAGCGCGGCGATAGGAAATTTCGGCTTCGCGCCCCCGGTCCAAAGCCTTCAGCGCAACACCGCGCGTCGTCCAGGCCGCCGCATCTGGCGCCAGCGCCAAGCCAACCTCACTATAGGTCAACGCCTGCTCGGGATCGCTCCGGTAGTGAAGGGCGATCAGCGCCAGCATCTTTTGTGCCTCACCCCCGGTATCGGCGAATTCGAGCGCCTGCAGACACTCCGTCTCAGCCTCGCGCCAAAGTCCCTGGCGCAACACCAGCTCAGCCAGGTTGAGGCGGGCGTGGACAATGTCGGGAGATGCGGCCAACAGGGTGCGAAACTGGGTTTCGGCTGCGGCCAGACGCCCCTGCTGCTTGTAGAGCACGCCCAGATTGTTGCGGGTGGCGGGATGATACGGCCTGAGGGCCAACGCGCGCAAATACGTGGCTTCGGCCTCGGCCAGCCGCCCGCGTTTTTTCAGCGCGTCTCCCAAACGCAAATGGGGTTTGAGCATCCCGGGTGCCTTGGCCGCTGCATCGCTCCACAACGCCAATTCGTCGCTCCACGCCCAACCGCGTTCCAGCGTAAAAATGGCCAGGAGTATAGTATACGTAGCCAATCCGCAAAGAGCCACCCTACTCCCGCGTACGGCCAATTGCTCAAAGAGCCAGGCCACGAGCAAGCACCACCCCGCCATGGATAAATAGAGGCGGTGTTCATTGACCAGCACAATCAGCGGCACGACAAAGGTCGGACCGAGTAATACGGTGGCCCAACCCGAGGCAAAAATGGGTATCCGCCACCCACTTCGCCACAGCAACCAGCCCAACGACAACAACAACAATCCCGCTCCCACCACCGCCGGCTCCCCAAGCGAACTGGAGGGATAAAACTGGTGTTCAACGCTCAATTTAAATGGCATGACACCGATCAGCGCGTAGTAGAGCGCGCCCTTGATCTGCGTCCAGACCTGCACATCCAAGGGGCGCACCGGTGCCAACAGGGCCTTGCCGACCAGCGCGCGTGAAAATAGCGCGTAGCACAGCGCGAGGACGGCAAAGGGCAGATAGCGCGGCCAATATTTGCGCAGATCCCGGCCCACCAGCCAGTCGCAGAGGACCAGCACCGCCCCCAGGACCACAGCCACCGATTTGCTGAGCATAGCCAACCCGCCACAGCACAACGCCAATCCGTACCAGTTCCACCTCCCAGATGCCCCATGGCGCAAATAGGCCCAGCAAGCCGCCAGAAAGAAAAAGGCCATCAGCGCTTCTGAGCGACTGCTGGCATAGTGGACGACTTCGGAGTTGAGCGGATGGACGGCGAAGAGCAAGGCCGCAGCGAATGAGGGAGACCGGCCCAACCCCAGACCCCACGCCAAAAGCAACACCCAAACGGCGTTGGCCGCGTGCAGCAAACCATTCAACAGGTGATAGCCCATGGGATCGAGCCCACCCAGCGAGTAATTGACCCCGTAGGAAC
>JAYYUU010000215.1:0-6311 GCA_036343835.1 Candidatus Latescibacterota bacterium
ATTGTAACCGGCGTTGTTGACCAGCACATCGATCTGACCATAATGTCCGATCACAGCATCCATAAAAGCCTGGATAGATTCCACATTCGTCACATCAAGTAAGTGATAGAAACACTCTCCGCCCTCGACCTCTATAGCCGCAGCCAGCGTTTCGAGTTCGGTAGTGGTCCGGCTACCCACGGCGATTTTAGCTCCAGACTGAAAACACTCCATAGCAATGGTCCGGCCGATCCCCCGGCCAGCCCCGGTGACAATCACGATTTTGCCTTCGAGACCAAAACGCGCTAACGCTGACATCGCTCCTCCTGGTTAGTAATCAGCATCGGCCGCCCTTTGCAGCGCCCCGGCGGGAAAGACCGAGACCTTCGCCCCGGCGCCGTGATGCCTTTTCAATTCGGTCAAGACTTGGTCCCAGGTCTTGCAAAAAATCACTCCCTCGCCAAAAAGGGAGCTCGAATCCCATTTGTTGACCCCAGGCGCAAAGAGAATGGTGCGCCGCGCCGGTTTGCCCGCCTTGCCCCGCAAGGCGGTACCAGGACCCAAAACTGAATGCCAACCCAACCCCTCGGGGCTGGCCGAACACATCACCGTGGTCGAGTTTTCGTTAAAGGGAGTTTTCTTCGTTCCTCCCAGCGGGGTCATCGCCAGCCCGGCCTGGCAGAGTTCGGTATCCTTGGGGAAAGCATTGAATACGCCGATATCGAAGGCATCGGGCACTTCGGTCGCATAGAGTTCCCGCCCCAATTCGCAACCACGTTCAAAGGCCGCGTCGGTATCGCCGGCGACCAAACCCATAATCTCCAGACCCTGGTTGAGCAACGGGTTGACGATATAGCGAACCCCGGCCATCTTCGCTACTTCGGAGAGGTGATCGCGGAACCTTTCGTGCACGTGGCGGTGGTTGAGCATAATCGTCTGCTGCCCGCAAGCTCCAGGGATCAGCAATTTGGCTCCACCGCCAAACATCCCGCCCCGCGGCGTGATCATCCCCAGGGCGATGCGAACTTCGCAAGAGGTCAGATCGCGATTGACCCATATCGGCACGCCGCGACTTGAATAACCCAGAAATTCCAAATTTTCATAGGCGTTGTGATTGAGCACCTGCATGGTGTCGACCAGTTCCAGACCGACCTTCTTGATCAGGTCGTCTCTGGTCATCGGGCGGTGCGCGGCCAGGGCGCAGATGATCTTCACCGCATCGGCGGGAATACCTGCTGCAGCCAGTTCCTCGATGATATAGGGCAAGAGGCGGAAGGACGGGGTCGGCCGCGAGAGATCGTCGATCAGGATCGCCGCCGAGGATTTGCCTCGGGCGAACTCGCGCAACCGCGGCGCTCCAATGGCCTGCTGCAGAGCCAGGCGAATTCCTCCATCGCCGATATCCCGCCCCCCTTTCATATTGTGGACCGAGACCTCCCAGTTATCGGGAAACTCCATTTTGAATGGGGCTTTGCCGTACCAGGCTGCCCAGGGTGCGAGCACTTCATTCATATTGACTTCCTCCTAGTCTAACCCCATGGCCTTTAGATTGCAGAGACTCAAAGCCAGACTGTCAAATGGATCGCGCTGACAGACATCTTGCTCGATCAGATACCAATCGATCTCGGCCCTTTTGCAGGCTGCGAGGATCGGCGTCCATTCGAGATTGCCCTCGCCAACTTCGGCGAAAAGCTGTTTTGAGCCCTCCATCGCCAAATCCTTCAAATGGACGATATGCATCCGGTCGCGCAGCCGCTCCAACCAGCTGACGGGATTGCCCCCGCCGTGTTGTATCCAATAGGTGTCTACCTCGAAGGAGAACACCTCCGGATCGCTCTCCTCGCAGAGAATTTCCATCCCCGTGCGACCGTCAAAGCGTTCGAGTTCAAAGCTGTGATTGTGATAACTGAAGGTTAAACCGGCCTCGATGAGGGGACGCGCTGCTACGGATGCTTCTGAGGCAAAACGCGCAAAGCCCTCTCGATTGCGATACTCTTGCGGCAGCCCCCCTATCGCCACGTGACGGCAGCCCCAGGATTGATGTTCGTCAATCACGGCCTGGCTCTCGGCGCAAATGCGCTGATAGCTGGTATGCGTAGCGACGATTTTCAACCCCTCGGTTTGGCCTATCGCAGCCAGTTCTGCCGGTTCGATTGGCCCCAGTGCAGAGGCCTGAACTGCTTCGTAGCCCATGGCCCTGACCCGGGCGAATGTCTGGCGAATTGCATCGGGGGTTTTGGTGTGGTCGCGCAGGGTATATAACTGGGCGCCAATCGCGGATGTGGCCATCTGATCTCCTCTCCCATTTCAGTCCCGCGCAATATAGCGGCCTCACCTCCCCGCGTCAACAGATCGCGCACCGACTTCATCGCCTCCCTTAGCCTTTTTTTGCCCCTTGATAAAGCCCCGCATAATGAGAGCCACTCCCAGGGTCCCCAGCGCCGCCATCAACGCCATAACACCCACGGCCACCCTGGCTCCCCACACCTCGGCCATGGCCCCGCTCTGCAGGCGTCCAAATGGCCCGATCCCTATCGCCACCACCAGAGCACTCATGGCCCTACCCCGCATTTCGTCCGGGGCTTCAACCAGAATTATACTGCTCTGCATGATGCTAAAACCAGCCTGTCCCAACCCCGAGCAGAAAAGCAACGCCAAAGACAGGGTAAAGGTTTCACCGATTGCAAATACGGCCACCCCCAAAGCCGAGAGCAACGACCCAAC
Organism: Candidatus Latescibacterota bacterium; assembly: GCA_036343835.1. Classification (GTDB taxonomy): domain Bacteria; phylum Latescibacterota; class UBA2968; order UBA8231; family UBA8231. The sequence continues at coordinate 2,704 of JAYYUU010000215.1, forward strand.
GACAAAGAGCCATTCATTGCTCAACTTGCTTCGCCCCAGATGAACTAATGCCAATCCGCTAAAGGCACCAACCCCGCTGGCCGCACCCAACCAACCCATTCCTTCAGGTCCTTGACCAAAGATATCGCGGGCGAATACCGGCAGCAGGCTCATATAGGGGAAAGCCCAGATATTCATAAAGATCGTTATGAGAACCACGCCGAATATCGGCGATGTTGCCCGTACATAAGCCCACCCCTGCCGCATCTCCCGCACCGCTTCGCGCACCCCTGCGCTAACCTGGGGTGCTTTGGCCTCGGTCTTTAATCCCGCCAACGAGATCAGCGCGAGCCCTCCCAAGCTAACCAGGACGAATAACGCCCCGAGATTGCCATAGGCCGCCATGATATATCCGGCGGCCAAAGGACCTGACACCCGGGTAAAACCCTGTATTAGGTTTTCGAGTACCATCGCGTCGATGGTGCGTTCCTTGCCGACCAGATCGGGAATTAGACTGCGACGAGTCGGCCAATCCAGCGCCCAAGTCGAACCAAGGACCAAGGCGACAACCGATAGATGCCAGAATTCGAGACGCCCCAACCACAATAAGAGGGCTAATATTCCCGCGCCAACCACATTGACCGTCTGAAGCACCAAGACCAAATGCCGACGTTTATATCGGTCGGTAATCACCGACCCAAACAAGCCGATAAACAGCAGCGGAATCGACCGGTAAAACCCGACGACTTGAACCCACCAAGGGGAATCGGTAAGATCCAACGCCAACCACCCCAGCACCATCATTTCCATCCACATCGCCTGCCACCACAACCCATTGGCCAACCACAATCGCACAAAATCACCATTGGACAATGGGGCCAGGACCTCCCACCTACCCGAATTTACTTCTCGTCGCATAGCTCTTTTACTCACAGACCAACGCGGCCTATATTAATCGCATCGATGCACTATAAAAGGAGGCCATAATGTCAGCAGAGGATAAACTTCGGGAATTGGGCTTCCAACTCCCTCCTCCCCCGCAACCTGCGGGTGCCTACACCCCAGCGGTAAAAAGCATGGACCTGATCTTCGTCTCGGGTCAATTGCCCTTGGCCGAGGGCCAGATTCAATATGCGGGCACGCTTGGTGTGGATCTAGATGTCGATGCGGGATATGCCGCTGCCAGATTATGCGCCCTCAATGCCCTCGGCGTACTCAAGGCCGAGGTGGGCACCCTCGAGGCCATTACCATCGTTCGCCTGGGTGGCTATGTGGCTTCGACGGCTGAATTTTGCGACCAGGCCAAAGTTATCAACGGGGCTTCCGACCTGATGGCTGCAGTATTGGGAGAGAGTGGAATACACGCGCGGCTGGCCGTCGGCACCACGAGCCTACCGCTTGGAGCTGCCGTTGAGTTGGAAGTCATCGCGGCAACCCGAGTGGTCTAGGGAGCGTCTCGCTCCTTCGGCTTGGAAGAATCGTCGGGGTCAATCCCCTCGGTCTCCGACTGCGGCATTTGCGAGTTGCCATTGGACGCCGGACTGCCGTGATCCTGTTCATCTGCTTGGACCGGGGAAATCGCTTTGGCTGGCTCTGCAGGGACCGCGTCGTCTTCGTTGGGCTTCGGTGGTAAAACCACCCCATGGCCTTCAAGAATTTTGCGCAACTCGTCGCCGTCCATCACCTCGTTCTCAAAGAGGATCTCGACGATTTCTTCTAGGGCCTCTCGGTGCTCGCCCAACAACTCCTTGGCGCGAATATACTCCGCCCCAATAATGCCTTTTACCTCCTCATCGATCAATTTGGCCGTTTCGTCGCCATAGGGGCGATCAACCGCTCCCATGCCGAGAAATTGCTGTGACCGGTCCTCGCGGTGGGCCACCAGACCAATCCGCTCACTCATGCCAAATTCCTTGACCAACCGCTCGGCCATTTGCGTGGCCTGCTGTAGATCGTTGGCAGCGCCGGTGGAAATCTCCGCGAAGACAATTTCTTCAGCAGCTCTTCCTCCGAGGATCGCCGCCAAGGTATCCTGGAGCTCATTTTTGGTCATCAAATAGCGGTCTTCAAGCGGCATGTTGAGGGTATAGCCCAAAGCGGCGATACCCCTGGAGACAATGGAGATCTTCTGTACCGGATTGGCCTCGGGCAAGATTTCGCCGACCATCGCGTGCCCAGCTTCATGGTAGGCCACAATCCGCCGCTCTTTTTCATTGAGAACTCGGCTCTTGCGCTCCAAACCCGCCACCGAACGCTCTATCGCCTCCTCGAGCTCGGACATGGTAATTGCATTTTTATCGCGTCGAGCGGCCAATAGCGCCGCCTCATTGACCACATTGGCCAAATCGGCACCGGCAAAACCCGGGGTGCGCACCGCCAGTTTGCGCAGCTTGACTTCCCGGGCCAATTTGACTTCCCGGGCGTGGATGCGGAGGATGGCCTCGCGTCCCTTTACATCGGGCCGATCCACCGTTACGGTGCGGTCGAATCGACCGGGCCGCAATAGGGCCGGGTCGAGTATCTCGGGCCTATTGGTCGCCCCCATCAGAATGACTCCGGCGTTGGTATCAAAGCCATCGAGCTCGGAGAGCAGCTGATTGAGCGTCTGTTCGCGCTCGTCATGGCCACCAAAGGAGCCGGCCCCCCGCGCCTTGCCCAGCGCGTCTAATTCGTCGATAAAAATAATGGCTGGAGCGTGTTTTTTGGCCTGGTCAAAAAGATCGCGAACCCGCGCCGCCCCGACCCCGACGAACATCTCGACAAAGTCCGAACCACTGATCGAGAAAAAGGGCACTCCAGCTTCGCCGGCGACGGCTTTGGCCAATAGGGTTTTACCCGTTCCCGGCGACCCGACGAGCAACACCCCGCGCGGAATCCTGCCACCCAAAGCCTGGAATCGCTCTGGAGTGCGCAAAAATTCGACGATCTCGAGCAACTCTTCCTTGGCTTCGTCGATGCCCGCCACATCATCGAAGGTGATCCCCGTGCCCTTCTCCATGTAGACTTTGGCCTTGCTCTTGCCAATCGACATCAAACCGCCGGAACCCCCGCCGAGACGACGAGCCATAAACATCCAGATCCCGACGAAAATCAGCGCGGGTAATACCCAGGATAAAAGCTGCGTAAACCAGTTGTTATCCGGTTGCCGCTCGTAGCTGACCCCATGCTCTTCGAGCAGGGTTATGAGTTCTGGATCGTCGATGGCGGCGGTGCGAAAAGTGTGCTGATCACCCCCGACCTGTACTTTGCCGTGGATGAATTCGCCACTAAAGGTGCACTGGGTCACCTCGCCGCTTTTAACCCAGTGGCGAAACTGGCTATAGGGCACATCTTCGACCTGTTTGGCGAAATAATTTTGCAGACTGAGGAGCAATAACAGGGTGAGGATGGCGTAGGCAATGGAGAGTTGGGTCTTTTTTTCTAATTTCATGCGCTATTTCCCGGAGCCAGGACGCGCTCTTCCGCCCCCCGGTGAGGGTTGGTTGACACCGGGGTAAAAGAGGTGTGTAATAAATTGAAACAAAACCAGTTGTGGAATCTACGGTCGACTAAAAATGAAGATAATCGGTGGTGTGGACGAGGTCAAGGTATGCAGCCCGGGGATTGGACTTGCGCACCCTGGGCAGGGG
>JAYYUU010000216.1:0-8271 GCA_036343835.1 Candidatus Latescibacterota bacterium
AGCATGGCCGGTACGCCGATCGAGTTGCGGCGCTCCTTCCAGGTCGCCAGCCAGTTTTGCCGGCGAACTTCGGTGGTGAAGATCGCGTCGTCGAAATCGTAGACCAGCGGCGGCGAACACCGACCGAAGAGCCAGCGCAGTGGCGGGGGCAAAATGACCTTCTGTATCAGGACTAGGTCGCTATGCCGCGCAAGCCAAAAGGCGTGCAGGCCGCAAAAGAATGTGCGCCACGCAGCCCAGAAATAGTAGAGGAGTTTGCGCCAAGCTTGGGCGGTCACCAAAAGCTGTGAGCCGGCGATATCGGGCAGGACGGTCAGCACCCGGCACTCGGCGCCGAGCTCTTCGAGATAGGGGAGATACTGAAAAACGCGCGTCCGGCTACTCGCCGCCAACACGCCGTACTGGGTCACGAAGAGGATTTGCACTCCCGCCCGAATCCGTCCCTCATCCGCCAAGGGCGTGCTGCGGGACGCGGGCGCGCCGCTCCTCGCCGAAGCGCCTGACGCAGTCGATGACCCGGTCCTGATCCGCCGCGCCCAGCTGCGGGTAGAGCGGCAGGGTGAGGATGCGTTCCCACACGGCTTCGGCGACCGGCAACCGGCCCGGGCGATAGGGCGCGTATACCGGATAGAGGTGGTTGGGACGGAAGTGGACCGCCGATTGGATATCGCGCTCCCGGAGAAAATCGCACAGCGCGTCGCGCGCGTCGAGCTGGACGACCATGCAATAACAGGCGCTCTCCCCGTAGTCTTTTAACGCCAGGGGCTCGATGCCTTCCAGATCGGCGAAAGCCTCGTGATAACGCCGCACCAACTGCCGGCGCAGCGCGTTGCCGCGATCGAGTTTTCCCAATTGCACCAGCCCCAGCGCCGCGGCGATGTCGTTCATGCAATATTTATAACCGAGCTCTTCGACCTCGTATTCCCAGGCGCGGCCCTGGTGCCCATTGTTAAAGCGCGACCAGGTATCGCTCGAGATCCCCATCCAGCGCCAACGCCGCACTCTTTCGGCCACCTCGTCGTCGTTGGTGACCAGCATCCCCCCGTCGCCGGTGGAGAGATTTTTCTTCGACTCGAAGCTAAAGCAGCCGATATGCCCCAGACTACCCAGCTTGCGATCCCGATAGGAACCGCCACAAGCCTGGGCGGCATCCTCGACGAGCAGCAGGTCGTGGCGCGCGGCAATATCGAGCAGGGCATCCATATCGCAGGAGTGGCCGCCATAGTGGACGGCCAATAGCACCCGGGTCTCCGGCGTGATTCGCCGCTCGACATCGGCGGGATCGACATTGAGGGTATCCGCTTCGATATCGCAGAATACGGGATGCCCGCCCGCCATCAGGATGGCGTGGTTGGAGGCGACGAAGGTCATCGGGGTCGTCAATACCTGCCGGCCTTCGACACCGCTGGCCAGCAGGGCCAGGTGCAGGGCCGCGGTGCACGAATTGAGGGCGATGGCGTGTTTGACGCCGATATATGCGGCGAAGCGCTTTTCGAATTCTCGCGCCTTCTCGCCATAGCCGAGCCAACCCGTTGCGAAGGGCTCTCGCAAGGCCTGGTGTTCGGCTTCTTCGAACCAGGGTTTAAAAATTTGTATGGGATCGGACAATGGATATCTCCGTAGCGTAAATCAAGACCCGGCCCGCCCCGGCGCCCAATAGGATTTTCGCAACAAGGTATTGGCGGCGATCTCCCGATAGGCGCGCAGGCGTTGGCGCCCTTCGGAGCGCCGGGAGGGAATGAGGGCGAAGAACAAACTCCAGGCCGTGGTGCGCAGCGCCATCTCTACCAAAGTCAACAGGCGCAGCACGTGTAGTTGCTTCCGGCCATAGTGTTTTTCGAAGAGATAGAACAGGCTCCGCTGGCTAATGACAAGCATCTCAGCCAGGTTTTGCCGCGTGCTCTGCCCTCCCAGATGCAAAACGCGGCTGGAGGGATAGTAAAAGGTCTTCCAACCACTCCTGCCGATGCGCAGGCACCACTCCAGATCCTCGTAAAACATATACAGCGCTGGATCGAGGAAGCCCACCTCGGCGACGACTTCGCGCCGCATCATCAGACAAGCTCCAGTGACCCAGCCGACTTCGCGAATCTCGGCGTGGTTCCAGTGGCCTAATTTAAAGAAAGGAAATAGGTTATGCAATAGTATTTTGTTGGTGAATTCGGTTGCCAAACTGGGCGAAATCCCACAGGAAAGCTGTAGCGATCCGTCCCGATTTAAAAGCTTGGGACCGACGGCGCCGGCCTCTGGATGCGCGGTCATAAAGTCGACCAATGGCGCCAGGGCCCCACATTCGACCTCGGTATCGGTATTGAGCAATAGCAAGTAGCGCCCCCTGGCCTTTTCCAGCGCCAAGTGGTTGCCCTGGACAAAACCCGTGTTTTCGCGGCTGGCCACCTGTACGACCTGGGGAAAATCCCGCTCCAGCATCGCCAGGCTCCCGTCGTCCGAATTGTTGTCGACGACGATAACTTCCCAAGCAGCAGAAGCAATATCTTCATAAATATATTTTAAACAATTACTTAGGAGCTCTTCCGTATTCCAGTTGACCACCAGAATCGAAAGAATCGGCTCATTCATCGCAAGTTGAGATAATTAAGGATGGAGAGGGCCAGTTGACGCAGGAATTCTTGTTGCCACCAGACGATCAGATTACCCCCGATCACCGCACCCAATACGGTGCCCAGACGGCGCCTATCCCAACGTTGGCTGGCCTCGCTGAGATAGGCGCCGGCGAAGACGATAAACAGGGGCTCAAGGGGTAGGCGGAATCGCGTCGAGCCGTAGAGAATCGCGGAAAACACCAGCGTCGAACAGGCGATAAAACTGCTCAAATACGCGAAATTGCCCCGAAGCCAATAACGGCGTAAACCCAGTAAAAAAAAGGGTACCACCATCATAAACCAGATATTATAGTCGGGGCGAAAGAAATACCACAGGCGCGCGAAGCGCTCGCCGACCAGGCGCAGATAATAGCCTGGATGCGCTTTGATAAACGCCGTGCCCTGGACGTACCAATGGCGATCCCGCTCGATCTCGGAGGGTATGCGGCGAAAGAAGGTCTCGCTTATGCCCCAACCCTCGTCCCGCCGCCAGTCGGGCTCGAAGGCATTGCTGCGGGCGAGGATAAAACCCCCGTGGGTCGAAATGGGCACCCAGGCGCCGTGCACCTGCCCATTGCGCGCGCTCCACGGCAGCACCACGGCCAATAGCGCCGCACCCACCCACAAAGCCCGCCGCACCCCCTCGCCGCGCAACCGCCACACCGCGACAAGGGCAAAGGCCGGCACCCAGAGCAAACCCACTGGTCGCGTCAGGGCGGCCAGCCCCACCGCCCCACCGGCCAACAGCAGATAATTCCTGCGCCCCTCGGCCACGACCAGCAGCCAGGCGGCCAAAACAATCCAAAAACAAAAGAGCGTCTCGCTCATCACCTCGGCGGAAATGGTCACCAGCGGCCCGTAGACCAACGCCAGCCCCCCGGCCAAAGGCGCGGCTTCCCGCCGCAACTCGCGTGTCAACGCCCAGACGAGAGCTACTGTGCCCGCACCGATCAAGGCCTGGACGACTTTTACCGCCAGGTGGCCGTAGCCCCAAACGCCGTAGACCAGAGCGAGAAAGAAAGGATACAGGGGTGGACGCCACGAACGCATTTCGTAGCCGAACCAATTGGTGCGAGAGACAAAGCCCTCGCCGGCGAGCAGATTGAGTGCGATTTCGTCGTAATCGGCCGTGTCCTGCGGGGGCACCGGATAGTCGAGCAGGGCATAGACCAGGCGCGCGCAAAACGCCCCGACAAAGAGCAAGGCAACCCGGTAGTTCATCGCCCTACCAGACCGTCGAAGATCTGCGCCAGTTGGCGGGTGAGTTCGCGCCGATGGTAGCGGCGCAAGACCCGCACGTCGAGCCGGACGCCGAGGGCACCCTGGCGAAAACGGGCGTAGAGCGACTCCAGTGCGCTGCGAATGGCGACCGGATCGTCGGCGCGCGCAAAGACCCCTAAGTCCAATTCGCGCACCAGCCGCTCCACCATGCCCTCTCCCGCAAGCGCCAGCACCGGCCGCTCGGTGGCCAGATACTCGTAGAGCTTGCCGGGCACATTGGTCGCCGGCCAGGGCCGCACGTGGTCGACCACTAGCAATACATGAGCGCGCTGCTGGCAGGCGAGCGCGGCTGAGCGCTCCTGCACACCCGCCAGATGCAGAATGCCCGCATCCACTAAATTCTGTGCGGCGCGCTCTTCCTCCGGGCTGAGCAGCCCAATAAGCTCCAGTTGTAACCGCTGCGCCCAGGCGGGGTCGGCCGCCAATAGCGATTCCAGCGCCGCAAAAAGCGGCTGTGGCGTGCGCTGGGGGTGGCTGATCGAAAAAGATCCCGTATGCGCGATGTGCAAAGGACCGTCAAGTGGCGGTGGGGCCATACGCGTAAAATCCGCCGGCTCAAAGCCATTGGTCACCACCCGCACGCGAGACGCCGCTTCGGGATAACTTTGTCGCAGGTGTTCGGCGACGGCCTCGGTGGCGACGACCACCGCGTCGGCGGAGCGGATTACGGCTTCTTCGAGCCGGGCCTCGCACGCCCGGCGATAAGGGCTGGCCACAAGCGCCGGGTCGAGGGGGTCGTAAATCCAGGAATCTCGGAAGTCCGCGACCCAGGGCAAATCCGTGTATTCTTTGAGTAATAGGCCCAAAAGATGGGCGCTGGCGGGGGGATAGCTAGAATAGAGGAGGTCGAATTTACCGCGGCGCAGGGCGCGCAGGGCGCGCCACAGTGCAAAGGGCACCCAGGTCAACTGCAGATCGGGCACCAGGCACTGGCGCCCCAGCCGACGCAGCAAACCGGGACGAGTGCGCACCGTCGAAGGGGCGCGGCCATCGCGGGCCTCGCGGTTGAAAAGCCAGCGATAGGCCTTGAGCGGCTCCCAGGCGCGCAATACGCCCTCTGCCTCGCGGCCACCAAAGGCGGAGGTGGTCAGCACCCGGGCGCCGTAGCCAAAATCGGGTAGATGGCGCAAAAAATGGTGCGTGCGCTCGACACCGGCCGATTGGACCGGCGGATAGTGGTAGGCGATGCAGAATGCGGTGCGAGACGTCCCCGTTGTGGCCCTCCGCGAAACGAGGGAGATCCCGGCCGGGCGCGGGCGACATCAGTGGTTCAGTCGCTTCCCTCGGTATAGGCCAAGGACCGATACGAATTCCTGAGAAAAAACGCTATGTCTGGATCCAGCACCTCTTCGACCAGCTGCGCGTATTCATCCAGCGCCAGTTCGCAGGAGTACACGGCCCGGAAAAGCGTGGTGCTCCGATCTGACATGAGCCTGTCGATATACAGTGCGGGCTGCTGCATTTTCCCCTCCGAAGTATATGGTCCTACAGAGTGTATCGGAGAGCGGGCGGATTCCTTTAGAATTTCCGCGCGGTACGGCGCCCAACTCAGGCCATTTCCAATGTACGGAACCCCTCAAAGCCGTCAACCGCAAACTCTGTGCGCACCGCGAGGTTGACTAATGTCCCGGCGATGGTTTATTTTTCGGAGATACCACCTGCGGAGAAATGAGAATGACCCTCCTAGAGATACTGTCATCCGAGTCCTCGCTTGTCGACCTCAAGGGTGAAACCAAAGAGGATATCATCACCGAATTGGTCGATATCCTCGCGGTCGGCAACGCCATCACCGACCGCGACAAAGTCCTGCAAGCGGTGCTCGAGCGCGAAAAGATCATGAGTACGGGCATCGGCGATGGCATCGCCATCCCCCACGGCAAGTCCGATGCCGTGGAAAAACTGGTCGCCGCCCTGGGTACCCAACGGCGCGGCGTGGATTTCGAAGCCCTCGACGGCGAACCGGCCTACGTGTTCTTTCTGCTAGTTTCCCCGGCCAATGTCTCCGGCCCCCACATCAAGGCCCTGGCGCGGATTTCGCGCCTGCTCAAAAACGACGACTTCAAAAAGAAGCTCATCGCCGCCGGGTCGTCTGCGGAAATTATCGAGATTATCGAGGTCGAAGAGCACAATACCCCTTCCGCCGGCTAAAGCCCTACTCGCCCCCTCTTGCAGTTTCTCAACCCCGCCGTCCTCGCCGGGCTGGTGGCGGCAGCCCTCCCCCTGGCCATCCACCTCCTGCACCGGGGACGCGCCCGATCCCACCCCTTTAGCGACCTCGCCTTCCTGCGGAGCCTGCACCAAAACCGCATGCGACGAATCCAGGTGCGCCAGTGGTTGGTGCTCCTATTGCGCACGCTGATCGTCGTGCTCATCGTCTGCGCTTTCGCTCGCCCGACCTATCGGGCCGACAGCGGTTGGGACGGCAGGGCGCAACCCGTCGTCGCCCACGTGCTGATCGACCTATCCTACAGCACCCGCTACCGCCTGCCTTCCGGCTCCCTCTTCGCCCAACTGCAAAACCAGGTCCGCGACCTATTGGCGATTTTCGCCCGGCAAGACCAAGTAACCATCCAACCCTTCGCCAGACGGCCCCTGCCCCCCTTTGAGGGCGAACTGGAATACCTGACCGAGCGCGTGGCCGAACTCGCACCGCAACAGCAGGCGACCGATTTGCGCGCCGCCCTGCACGCGACAACCCAGGAGTTGGGCCCCGACCCCGGGCTCGACCGCGAGCTTTTCCTTTTCACCGATCTCTCCCGCCACAACTGGGACCAGTTGCACGCGGCGGATCTGGGCCGATCTTTCTCCCGCATTTACATCGCCGCCCCCGCCGTCTCGCCGCGACCCAATGCCTATGTCAAAAGGGTCACGACCCCCAGCTGGATGCTCGCCGCCGCCAGCAAGACCACCGTCCAGGTCGAACTCGCACACCACGGCCCCACCCCGCTCGAGAACGCCACCCTCGATCTCTTTGTCGCCGGCGAACGCCTGCGCCGCCAGAGCGTAGACCTCGGTGCAGAGGGCTCGATCCAGGCGAATTTCAACTTCTCGCCGCGGAGGGCCGGACGACTGAGCGGGCACGTCGAACTCGAAGACGACGCCCTCGCGCTCGACAACCGCCGCTATTTCACGGTCGACCTGCCCACCACCATCACCACACTGCTCTTGGGCGACCGCCCGGACGACACCTATTACCCGCGCCGCGCCCTCGGAGCAGCTACGCTCTCCGATCCGGCTTTTGAAGTCCGCTCTGGTCTCTTCGCCGACCTCGACCCCAAAGCCCTGGCCGGGGTCGACGTAGTGGTGCTTTGCAACCTAAAGCGGTTGAGCGCGGCGCAAAAAACACTGTTGGAAAAATTCGTCGCCGCCGGAGGTGGGCTGATCCTCTTTCCGGGGCCGCAGAGCGACCTCAGCTATTACAATCGCGATCTCTTGCCCGGCCTAAGCTCAGTTCGTTTCAAAGAGCGCATCGGTACGCCCCAAGACCCGAATAGCTATCAAACTCTCGACGCCGCCGCACCACACCACCCGCTCTTTACCGATCTCCTCTCCGACCGTGCCGAAGACCCCGCATCGCGCAGCGATGCAGGGTCACCCCGCTTCTTCGCCAGTTTCGCCATTGCACCGACTGCCGACCTCCAGCCCCTGGTCCGCTTTAGCGACGGGCAATTGGCCCTGGCCCTGACCTGGAAGGACCGTGGACGCGTCGCGATCTCGACCTTTCCCCTCGATTCGCAATGGAACGACCTGCACTTACACGGACTCTTCGCCCCCCTCCTGCACCGCCTGGTACGCGAGTTGAGCCTGCCGCCCAATCGCCGCACCTCTTATCTCGTCGGCGAGACAATCCACCGCCACCTCAACGCCGTAGATATCGCTGCAGCGGTAGAAGCCGAAACGCCCTCGGGCGAGCGCCTGCGTCTAGAACCCGAGCGCGTCGGCGGCCAATATTTATGGAAAATTCCCCAGGTCCGCGAAGCCGGGATCTGGCATCTGCGCGCCGAGGGCGAGACCGTCGACGTCTTCGCCGTCAATCTCGATACCCGCGAATCCGACCTCACCCCCGTCCCCCCCGAGCGCGTCCGTCAAGTCTTCGGCGATGCCGAACTCCACTTCCTGCACCCCGGCGACGACCTCCGCCTCGCCGTTCTTGGCAATCGCTACGGCCGCGAACTCTGGCGCGAATTCCTGCTGCTGGCCCTGGCCCTCCTGACTTTAGAACAATGGATTGCCCGCGCGCCCCGCGACGCCCAACCGCGCCAGGCGGCATAAAAAAACCACCCCACAAGGAGTGTAATCATTCCCCCGGACCGCCCCTACCCCCCTGCATCTAACTCGCGAAAAAACTCAAAGGTATAAATCCCATGATCGTGCCCATCCCCCCATT
>JAYYUU010000217.1:0-9734 GCA_036343835.1 Candidatus Latescibacterota bacterium
TTAACTTCGGCACGGTTGGTTTTTTGACCGCCGGCGATCGCAAGGATCTGGCGCAGATCGTCCAATTGCTGGTCGACGGCCAGTATTTTGTCAGCGAGCGCCTGGTGCTCAACTGCCGCTTTCCCGGCGGGGAGAGCCTGGTCTACAACGAGGTGACGCTGCGTGCCCGCCACAAACTGCTCTTTACCGATGTCTTCGTCGACGACGACAAGATCCGCACCATCCGCGGCGACGGCGTGGTGGTGGGCACGCCGACGGGCAGTACGGGGCTTTTGATGGCGATGGGTGCGCCATTGGTGATGCCCGAGGTCCGCTGCATGATGCTCGACGGCATCAACGAATACAACTTTACCTCGCGGACCCTGATTCTGCCGGCGGAGAAGCGGGTGCGGTTGCACGTGAGTCCGGAGACCAGGGACCAGCACGTGACGCTGGTCGTCGACGGTCGCGAAATGTGCGGTCTCGACCCCGGTCAGGATGTCTACGTCGGCCAGGCCGAGCACACCGCCCGGCTGATTTATCTCGACAATCATTATTTTTTCAACAATCTGTCCGAGAAACTTTCCTGGTGAGAGAAATGGTATGCGAGTGACGGTAATCGGCGCGGATCGCCCTTTGGGGGCGGCATTGGCGTCGGGGTTGGGGGATGGGTTTGCGGTGGCGGCGATCGGCGTGGGGGAGGTCGGCGACGTCGACGATTACCAGCAGGTCGATTTGCTCGAGCGCGAGGCGCTGGATGCGGCGCTTGCTGGCGCAGAGGCGATTGTCCATGCGGTGGCCTTTGATCCGGAGGCGGAAAACGAGCAGGCGCTGCTCGACTTTGTGGCGCGGAGCACCTATGTGGCGCTTACTGCGGCGGTGGCGGCCGGGGTCGGGCGCGCGGTGCTGATCAGTCGGCTCGATCTAGTGCGGGATTATCCGCAGGAATATGTGGTCGGCCCGCAGTGGAATGCGATCCCGCGAGCCGATGCCGGGTCGCTGGTGCCGATGCTGGCTGAGTTGACGGGCCGCGAGATCGCGCGCATGGGCCAGCTCGAGGTCCGCTGTTTGCGGCTGGGCGAGCTGGGTGGGGAGACGATGGTCGACGACGCGGTAGCCGCCGTGCGCAACGCGCTTGTCGCGAAGCGCGAAGGGCATCACTGGTCGCTGGAGCACGTGGCTTCGAGCGGGCGTTGTGCCAGGGGGGCATGATGGCAACGGTAAAGACGGGTCAGGTGGTGTTGTTCGGGGCCGGTGGGCCGGTTGGCGCGGCGGCGATCGCCTCGCTCAAGGATCACTACACACTGCGGGTGACCGATCTCAAGCTGATGGAGGAAGTGGCGGCCTCGCCGCCGCAGAATCTGCGCGCGCCGATCCCCGAAATATTGGCACCGCCGCACGAGAATCGGGTCGTCGATATCGCCGACTACGAGCAGGTGCTCGCCGCCTGTGAGGGGATGGACGCGGCGATCAATGTCTCGGTTTTGCGGTCGCATCCGGTGCTGGCCTTTCACGTCAATATGGTCGGCGCTTATAATGTCGCCAAGGCCTGTGTCGCCTGCGGGATCAAACGGCTGATCCACACCGGACCTTTCCACACCTCATTGGGCTTTGACGCCGATTACTGGAACGACTTCCAGGTCGACGACAATATCCCATTGCATCCGGGCGATGATCTCTATGCCTTGACCAAATATCTGGGGGGGCATATCACCCGGGTGTTCGCCGAGCGCGAAGGGCTGGAGGTGCTGACGTTTATCTATACGCACTTTCGCCCGGGCGAAGTGCTGCCCGAGGAGCGGGGCAAGGGGTTGCATCCGTATGCGACTTCGTGGGAGGACACGGGAGAGGCGTTTCGCTACGGCTTGCAGGCGGGGGAGATGCCTTCGCCGTGTGAGAATTTCTTTATCTGCACGCGTTTGCCCCACGACAAGTACCGGCCCGACAAGGCGAAGCGGCTGTTGGGATGGGAGGCGCAGGATACGTTTGCGACGTTGTATACGCGGCCCTGATCATGCTGGCCATCAATGCAAAAGCCGGTGCTGCCAATGGCAGGCCGGCTTTGCATTTTGCTCCTTAGCGGATAATCATAAGAGGCGGCCCCGGGCGGATATGTGCCTTCATCCGCTCGGGGCTGCCGATTATTTTCGATTCGATATCTGAAAACGGTGGTCTTCGAGATCGGTGCCGTCGCAGAGCGCTACAATGGGGCGAGCATATTGTTTTTCCCCTCAGTCTTCTAACGAAAAAGGCGGCACCACTCCCTCGTCGAGCGGGAAAATCGGCCGCACGCACTGTTGATAGGGCAGGGTTTTGAGGTTGGCGCTGGTCGAGCCGGGAACATCGACGGGGACGATGCGCGCGGCGAGGGCTTCGTAGTGGACGCGAAAGCCATTGGGGGATTTGCAGACGACGAGGTCGAATTCGGTCGGCTCGAGGCCGTGGGATTGGAAGATGCGCAGGCCGACGGAGGAGGCGATGCGCTCGGTGGCCAGGATGGCGTGGTTTTGGTGGATGAGGACGGCGGTGCGACCGGCTTCGGCGGGCAGACCTCCTTCATAAGTGAAATTGCCGTCGGAGAGGGTTTGCACGTAGACTGCGAGGGAGAGGGGCGCAAAGCGCGCGGGATCGATGCTGCCGCCGAGATCCAGTGTCAGCGTCGCACCGACGCCGGCGGCGTGGGCTTTGGCGACGGCGGGAGCGTCGACGAGGGGCAGGAGCGCCTTTTTGGAATAGCTATTATCGAGCAGGCCGCGGAAAATGGCATTGCTGTCACCGGAGGCGCCCGAGGCGGTGGAGTCGGCGGCATCGGAGAAGACGGTGAGGCCGTCGGTTTCTTCGGCGAGGCGCACGGCATCAGCTAAGGGGGTGAGGTCGGCGACGAAGAGCTGGCGATATTGCCACATAAAGCGGGCGAGGCGCAGAGCTTCTCGTTCGGCGCGTGCGGGGTCGTTGTCGGTGGTGACGAAGATATTGGATTGGAGGTCGGGGGTATCGGTGAAGGGGTTGCCGATATTGATGCCGGCGGCTAGACCGCCCTCGGAGGCTTCGATCTCCTGGCAGATTTTAAGCGCCTCGCCGAATTTGCCGGTGGCGGTGATGAGCTGGTCGCCGCGGGCTAAGAGGGGGATCTCTACCCGGGCCGAGGTGGGTTTGGCGCCGCCTGCCATAATGTCGAGCAAAACGTTGGCCGAGCGGCGGCCGGTTTGCCGCATATCGACATGGGGATAGGTGTGGAGCAGGACCAGGGCGTCGGCGGCGTCGACCATGCGCTGCGAGACGACGGCGTGGAGATCGAGATTGACGACGAGGGGGACGTCGCCGATATGCGCGCGGATGCCGGCGAGGACGCGGCCTTCGGGATCGCCCTCTGTTTCACCGGCCATGGCGCCGTGCATGGAGATACAAGCTCCGTCGATGGCGGAGGTTGCGCGGACTTCGGCGAGCAGCTCGTCGATGAGCCGGTCGAGATCTTGCTGGACGACCAGCCCGCCAGTGGTCCGCGCCCAGGCGGCGTAGGTGGGCACCATTTCGATACCGCCGTGTTCGGTGAAGACTTGGATCGCACCGTCGGTGGTGGTATTGGTGTGGCGCAGGTCGTCGATGAGCGCGGCGTCCCGGCGGATTTCGAAGTCGTCGTACTGGGTGGGTTTGGGATTGAAGCTGCCCACTTCCTGTTTGAATATGGCCATCAAGACGCGCTTCATATTTTTTTGCCTCGCGGTGGTTTTTTGCCCGGTTGGTAATTGCGTAATTTACGCGATGCAAGCCAGGAGGAACAAGCCCATTATAGCCAAGGCGTTAAAAGACGGGGCCAAATATCGGGTCGCGCTGATTGGTTGCGGGCGTGCGGGGCTGCCCCGTGCCCGCGCCTTCGACATGCATCCATTGTGTCAGGTGGTGGCGCTGGCCGACACTGATGCGGAGAATCTCGAAATGGCCGGTGGGCTTTTTGACGCTCCAGGCTATCCGAGCTACAACGAGCTTTTCACCAACGAACCAATCGATATCGCGGCGGCGGTGTTGCCGGTCCAGCCCAATGCCGGCGCGGTGGTGGCCGCCGCCGAGGCTGGAGCCAAGGCCATCTTTTGCGAGAAGCCGCTGACGGCGAGTCTGGTCGACGCGGACCGGATGGTCGCGGCGTGCAGTGCCCGCGGCGTGCCTTTCGCCACCGGGGTGGTCGTCTCGAGCCACGCCGAATACCAGCAGGCCTATGCGCTGGCGGCGTCGGGGGCGATCGGCGAGGTGCGGCGGATCAATCTCTACGAGGCCAACGGCCAGGGCGGGTGCCACGGGTTGAATCTGGCGCGCAGGTTTGCTGGCAGGGCGCAGGTCGACTATGTCATCGGGCGGGTGGCGAGCGATCCGGCGAGCGATTACGAACAGCCCCACGAGGAGGGGATGGCGGTCGTCGGCGCGGTAGGGGGATATATCCGCTTTGCCAATGGGATCGAGTGTTTCAGCAGTTGGGAAGAGGTCGGCTGGCGGGGGATAGAAGTGGTGGGGACCGAGGGGATGATTTGCAACTGGAATAATACGGCGCTGGGTTTGCGGCTGTTTAAGGCCAGGTCCCAGCGGGGTGGTGGATTGCGCGAGGTGGCGGGGGTATTTGCGGCGTATGCGGAGGAGGAGCGCGGCTACGACGCCGAGGGCTGGCGCGATCCGGGGCCGACGATGCAGGGGATCGCCCAGGGGCTGGTCGACGCGTTGGAAGGGGAGCGGGAACTGGGCGCGACTACTGGGGACGATATGCGTCATGCGCTGGAAATCGCCATCGCCCTGCGCGAGTCGCACCGCAGGGGGCACGCCGCGGTCGAGTTGCCCTTAGGCGACCGCAGTCTGACGATGTATCCGGAGAAGGCGCGCTGGGAATACAAGAAGGAAGTCTATGGCCGCGAGTGGTATATGGAGCAGTTGGCGCAGGTCAAGCGATCGTAAGGGAGGCCTAGAATGGCCGCAATCAAAAATAGTTTCGCGCTGGGACCTGAGGGCTGGTGCTCCTACGAATACCACGCCAGTATCGTCGCGGGGGAAAATATCTTTATCCAGACGACCTGGTCGCCCAAAGGGGGGATAGGCGACGGGGGCTATGTCTGGGCTGACCACACGCGCTGGAGCGCCGACACGCCGGAAAAGCCGCTGTCGATCCTGCCGCTGATTCGCTATCAGGGTTGGGTGGGGGAAGGGGCGATCGATCTGCGCGGGGCGGAGCTTGGGGTCAGTCTGCGTGGGGACGGGTTGCAGCTGAATGGGGGCGAGTGCTATTTCTGGGCCCATATCGGCGGCACGCGCTGGCATTGCAGCGGTCGACCGATCGAGATTGCCGCGGGGCGCTGGCCGGAAGAACCGACTCGATTTGTCCTGGACAGCGACGAGGCGCTGTGGTATCACAGCTGGTCGAAAGATCCCGCGCATCCGGTGAGCCTCGACCGGATGTTGTCGGCCACCGCGAGCTATGGTTTTTCGTTTGTCGGTTTTGGCAGTGAGGTGTCGGGGCGGTTGTCACTGGGACTTTTTGAACTCGACCTGGCCGGGACGGAATAGCTGTGACACAGACTGTCGCCTGCAATCTATCGCCGCCATTTTGCCGTCGACATCCGGGGAACTTGCTGTGTTTTGCGGCCGAGCCGGGTAAATTGCCGTTTACGCGGCTGATAAGACGGCGTCCGATGCAGTGGCTGGTGGCCGCAAGCGGATGAGTCGCCGGGTGTCTTGACATGCCTTATCCAGCCTTTTAAATTGTTGCCGCTTTTAGATTTATTCACTTTTTGACATCATATTTAAAACTTTGACGGCGATCCCATGTGCGGCATTGTTGGGCTTTATCTAAAAAAGCGCGAGCTGGTGGACGAAATCGGCGCACTGTTCTCCGAGATGCTCATTTGCATGACCGATCGCGGCCCCGATAGCGCGGGCTTCGCCCTCTACGGCAACGAGCCGCCGGAAGGTTATATCAAAATCACCTTGCGGCACGATGGGGATGGTTGCGATTGGGACGGTTTGGCTGGTCAATTGGGCGAGCGTTTTGGCTGCGAGGCCAGCCTGGCAATCAACGCCAATTACGCGGTAATCGCGGTATGCGCTGAAGCCGAAGCCCTGGTCGCGGCGCTGGCGGGCTTGGATCGCAACCTGACGGTCATGAGCGTCGGCCATAGTATCGAGATCTTCAAAGAAATCGGCGCGCCCGCAGCGATTGTCGACCGCTTCTCCATCCGCGGGATGCGCGGCACGCATATCATCGGCCATACGCGGATGGCCACCGAAAGCGCAGTGACCACCGACGGCTCGCACCCCTTCTCCACCGGCATGGATCTCTGTCTGGTGCACAATGGCTCGCTGAGCAATCACAACCGTCTGCGCGGAAAATTGGAGCGCCAGGGGATCGAGATTCGCACCGAGAACGATTCGGAGGTGGCCGCCGGTTATCTGATGTGGCGGATGCAGCAGGGGGATACGTTGCAGCAGGCCTTGGCAGCGGCGCTCGACGACCTGGACGGCTTTTACACCTTTGCCATCGGCACCGCCGATGGGTTCGCGGTTCTGCGCGACCCAATAGCCTGCAAGCCGGCGGTACTGGCCGAGACCGACGACTACGTGGCGATGGCCAGCGAGTTCCAGGCGCTGGCCGGTTTGCCGGGGATCGACGCGGCGGAGGTCTGGGAGCCCAAACCGGCGCGGGTCTACACCTGGGGTGGTGCCAACTGATGGCGGATGCTGCGATTGTTTTTGACCTGGCTACCGGCGAGCTGCGCGAGCTCAATCAAAAGTTGCACGATTTGAGCGCGGAGACCGCGCAAACGCCCTGGCGGATCGTCCACCCCCGCGGTGCGCACGCGGTGGCGGCCGGTGTCGAAGTACCGGTAAAAATCGATATCGAAGGCCATGTCGGCTATTATTGCGCCGGGATGAATCAGCGCGCCGTGATCACGGTCCATGGGATGGTCGGGGTCGGGGTCGCCGAGAATATGATGTCGGGCGTGGTGTGGGTGAAGGGCCACGCCAGCCAGTGCGCCGGGGCCACCGGGCACGGCGGGCTGTTGGTGATCGAGGGCGACGCCTCGAGCCGCTGCGGGATCTCGATAAAGGGCATCGATATCGTGGTGCACGGCTCGGTCGGCCATATGAGCTGCTTTATGGCGCAGGCCGGTAAGCTGGTGGTCTGCGGCGACGCCGACGAGGCGTTGGGCGACTCGCTCTACGAGGCGCAGATTTTCGTCCGCGGTCAGGTCAAGGGGCTGGGGGCCGATTGCGTCGAGAAGGAGCTGCGCGACGAGCATCTGAGCGCATTGGCCGATTTGCTGGAGCGGGGGGAAGTGCCCAACGCCAAACCCGAAGAATTTCGCCGCTACGGATCGGCGCGACAACTCTACAATTTCGCGGTGGACAACACTTCCAGATATTGAAGCGCAAACTATGACAGACGACCATCGCCCCCGTGGCCTGTGCGAGTCGGCTACTTTCGACCGCAATGTGATCCACGAGATCCAGCGCGCCGCCCAGACCGGGATCTACGATATCCGCGGCTGGGGCGCCAAGCGCCGAGTGCCGCATTTCGACGATCTGGTCTTTTTAGGTGCCAGCATGTCGCGCTATCCATTAGAAGGCTATCGCGAGCGTTGCGACACCGATGTGGTGCTGGGCACGCGCTACGCCAAAAACCCGATCCATCTCGATATTCCGATTACCATTGCGGGGATGAGCTTTGGCTCGCTGTCGGCGCAGGCCAAGGAGGCGTTGGGCCGCGGCGCGAGCGAGGTGGGGACCAGTACTACCACGGGCGATGGCGGCATGACCCCGGAGGAGCGCGGGCAATCAAAGATGCTGGTCTACCAGTTGTTGCCTTCGCGCTATGGCATGAATCCCGACGACTTGCGCAAAGCCGATGCGATCGAAGTGGTGCTCGGCCAGGGGGCCAAGCCCGGCGGCGGTGGGATGCTATTGGGCCAGAAGATCAGCGACCGCGTCGCGGAGATGCGCACCCTGCCCAAAGATATCGACCAGCGCTCGGCTTGCCGCCACCCCGATTGGACCGGCCCCGACGATCTGGCGATCAAAATCGTCGAGCTGCGCGAGATCACCGACTGGAAAGTGCCGATCTACGTTAAGATCGGCGCGACTCGGACCTACTATGATACCTTGCTGGCGATCAAAGCCGGTGCCGATGTGGTGGTCCTGGATGGGATGCAGGGCGGCACCGGCGCGACCCAGGACGTCTTTATCGAGCACGTCGGGATCCCGACTTTGCCGGCGGTGCGCCAGGCGGTGGAGGCGCTCGACGAGCTCGAGATGCACCGCAAGGTGCAGTTGATCGTCTCGGGCGGGATTCGCAGTGGCGCCGATGTGGCCAAGGCCTTGGCGATGGGGGCCGACGCTTGTTCGATTGGCACTGCGGCGCTGATCGCGCTGGGCGACAATAGCCCACATTTGGATGAGGAGTATCGCAAGCTCGGTTCGGCGGCCGGTTTTTACGACGACTTCCAGGACGGTCGGGACCCGGCGGGGATCTCGACCCAGGACGACGAGTTGGCCCGCCGCTTAGATCCAGTCGTCGGCGGTCGGCAGCTGGCCAATTATCTGCGGGTGATGACCCTCGAGTGCCAGACCATCGCCCGGGCCTGCGGCAAATCGCACGTGCACAATCTCGAGCCGGAGGATCTGGCGGCGCTGACTATAGAGTCGGCGGCGATGGCCAAGATCCCGCTGGCCGGGACGGATTGGATACCCGGTAATGCCCCATCTGGGGGTTTATAGCAAGGAGGCCATTATGGCCAGTCGCGCGGCAGTCAAAAGACGCCTCAAACAGGAGGAGATCGAATTCCTGCTGGTGCAATTTGTCGATATCACTGGTTCGGCCAAGGTCAAGATGGTGCCGGTCGCGGCGCTGGACGACGCGGTCACCGAGGGCGCTGGTTTCGCCGGGGCGGCCGTTTGGGGATCGGGGCAGGGGCCGCATTCGCACGATATGCTGGCCCGGATCGATCTCGACTCGTATGCGCATCTGGCCTGGCAGCCCAATACGGTGCGCTTCACCGGCGATCTCTTCGTCGACGAGGAATCCTATCCCTATTGCGTGCGCACCAACCTCAAACGCGTGCTCGACGAAGCCAAGGCCCAGGGCTATGTCTTCAATGTCGGGATGGAGCCGGAACACTTTCTGGTCTCGCGCGGCGAAAATGGCGCGATCCGGCCCTGGGACCCCGACGGCGTCGACTCGCTGGCCAAGCCCTGTTACGACTTTCGCTCGATGTCGCCGGCGATGGCTTATTTACAAGAGCTGACGCTGGCGCTCAACGCGCTCGGTTGGGGGGTCTACCAGTGCGACCACGAGGACGGCAATGGGCAATACGAGGTCAACTTCGACTACGCCGATGCGTTGACGACCTCCGACCGGATCATCTTCTTCAAGATGGCCACCTCGCAGATCGCCAAGAAATACGGCGCCATCGCCACGCATATGCCCAAGCCCTTCGCCGACCGCACCGGTAGCGGGCTACACGCGCACTACCACCTCGCCGATGCCAAATCGGGCAAGAATTTATTTATCGACAATAAGGATAAACGGGATCTGGGGTGTTCGGAGCTGGCCTATCACTTTATCGGCGGCGTTATGCACCATGCCCGCGCGCTTTGCGCGGTGACCAGTCCGACGGTCAATTGCTACACGCGCCTGCAGCTGGGCGACGGGCTCTATTCGAGCCGCTCGGGTATTACCTGGACTCCGGCCTTTATTACTTATGGCGACAACAACCGCACCC
>JAYYUU010000218.1:0-8216 GCA_036343835.1 Candidatus Latescibacterota bacterium
GAAAAGCGGCGTGTCACCGGTATCGCGGGCATAACGCCAATATAGCCGCGTCATCTTTTTCACCTGCTCTTCATAGGCTGGATCCCGCGCCAGATTCTTCATTTCATAGGGGTCCTCGTCGAGTTGGTACAACTCGTCAAAATCAAAGCCGTTAAATACAAACTTCCACGCCCCGTCCCAAACCACCCGCTGCGTCAGCCGGTGGCGATTGCCAAAGTATTCGGCATACCCTCGGGTCCATTCATCGGCGACATTTCCCGGCTCGTGCAACAGTCCGACAAAAGAGCGCGAGTCGGCTGTGTCGATCGGCTCGCAGTCGGCCAGTTCCAACAAGGTCGGGCACAAATCGTGCAAGCCGACTCGGCCCTGGCAAATCGCGTTTTTGGCGACTCCAGGGCCACGCACAATAAGCGGCACCTGATACACTTCTTCAAAGGCAGAAATATCCTTGAAGAACAGCCCGTGCGCTCCCAACAAATCCCCGTGATCAGCGCACATCACAATGATCGTGTCGTCTAGTTTTCCCGTCTCTGCGAGAAAGTCAATCACCCGCCCGAATTGGGCATCTATTTCGCTAATCGACGCAAAATAACAGGCCCGGGCTTCGCGCTTCTGTTCTTCGTTGAGCTGGCTCCAAATGCCCTGCGCCCGCCGATAAAGCCCCGGCCGATCCGCCAGGTCATCATCGGCATTGGGCGGCGGCGGCAGCTCTTGATCTGCATAGCGGTCGTAAAATTCGCGCCCGGCGATAAAGGGATCGTGCGGCTCCTGAAAGCTGACAAAAGCACACCACGGATCGTCGCCTGCTACCGCTTCCTCCAGATAGCGCAATGCCAGCGTCGTCGTCAGCCCCATCCCGCGCTCTTCCGCTGGCCGATCCGTTACCCCGTAGAGCAAATGCGGCCCATAGCCGTGCGGCTCTTCGAGATAGTGCGCCGGATCGCACTCCGGCCGCCGCGGCTTATCTCCCAGCACCTCGGCGACCAGTTCCTTGTGGAGTGCCCCCCCGTCGACTCCGTTGACCTGCCAGCCAAAGCGCTCCAGCGCATTGTCGCGCTCGACATGCCATTTGCCGAAATACCCCGTGCGATAACCGGCATCCACCATGCGCTCGGCCCAATGCGCCTTATCGGTGCGCAAAGCATGTAAATCCGGCACCTTGCCATAAAGCACCTCCAGCACCCCGTGGTTGTGCGGCATCAGCCCGGTCATCAGACTCGCCCGGGTCGGTGAGCAAATATTATTGGGGGTATAGGCCCGAGTAAAACGCACGCCCTCCCCGGCCAAGCGATCTAGGTAGGGCGTCTGACAAACGTGATCCGGGTCGAGCACCCGGGCTTGCATCTGATCCGCCATCAAAAAGAGGATATTGGGTCTATTGCTCATCGTTAGTTCCTCCCGGCCATGGCCACTTGCGACACCCCAACCTGCTGGAATATCTCGTCTCTGATCTTTAGCAATTCCTGCGCTTCCTGCAGCATTTCAGCACCACCCAGGGTCATCCACTGCTCGACGAAAGTATCGAAATAGTCCAGCTCCCGGTCGCCGCGTACGATCTCCGCATAGACCGTCATCTGCAGATTGCGCAAATCACGCAAGTATTTGATTGACGAAGGCACTACGTCGACCTTGCCAAAGACATCCGGAATACCCCACTCGGGCTTCTGGTATTTTGAGCGATGCTGCAAATGCTCCGCCGCCAGATATTGGTCGGCGATCTCGGGGCGAATCGCGCAGGGTGAAAAAAACCCGCCCGCCCCGTCAAGCGTCAAATTGAGCACGTGCTTTTGGGCGGCGTTGCGCTCGTCATAGGGCGGCAAATGTATTAAGCCCAGTTCTTCGTCGAATTCCCAATGCACGCCCTCTTTGCCCATCCGCGATGCTAAAAACAGCTCTTCATCGGTGGCCAGCGCCTCGAAGATCTTCAACATCCGGACCACCTTCTCCGGCGTTGCGGCCATGTGCGATCCAAAGGCGAAAACATGCGCGGCGGTGCTCCAGATCCGGGTACCGCGCAGGCCGGCGGGACCAACCGGAAAACGCCCCGGCACCAACTCGGCTTCCGGGTGCAGCTCGGTAATCACCGAGACCAGCGAGGCCTTGTTGCGCTTATCGAAAGAATAGTAATTGCCCCCGGTGACGATAAAACCATTGGTGCCGCTGATGAATTTCTGGTAGGGAATCGGGCTGCTCTTGACCTGGCAGATTACAAAATCCGGATCGATGAGCCCCTCTGCGTACCAATCGCGCAAAAGCCCCAGGACCTCTTTGCTCTTGGGCAACGCCCCCCCCCACACCACCTCGCCGTCCTTGAGCATCCAGTCGTAGGGCAAGATCCCGTGGGCGCCGAAGACCTGGGCGAATACATTGAACCACGCCTGGGCGTTGGGGCACCACCCGTACGTGTCCTTGACCCCGTTGCCATCCGGATCCTCGTGGCGGAACTTCCACAGCGCCGTATACATCTCGTCCAGCGTCTCGGGCGCCTTGTCGATCCCGACCTTGCGCAGCCAATCCATCCGCCACACCCCCGGCACCGGATAACCCAAACGGGGGCTATAGGTGGGAATGCCATAATTGCGCCCGTTCCAGTGGGCGTAGAGCCAGGCGTGCGGCGCGTGCTGATTGAGATATCGGGTATAATTGGGCGCGTGCTTGAGGATGACTTCGTAGGGGACCTCCAGCGCAAAACCGTGATAGGCGTCGCGCTGGACGATGACCGGGTCGCCGTCGTAGAACACATCGGGCACATCGCCGCCGGCAAAGATCAGCGGCCGCCGGCGCAAATAGGCGATATGACTGATAAAGAGCGGCTTGAACTCGACATTGAAACGCTCCTCCATCATCTGCTCGATCCAGGTGCCCTCGCGCGCCATCGGATAGCGCGGCACGCTCATCCAGGAGATCTGCAGCTTTTCGTTGGGATCGTCCTCCACCGCATCCCAATCAACCACCGCGGTCTCCACCGCCGACTGCCGCTGGCGCATCTGCCGATCGACCACCGCAAAAACGCCACCGCAGGCGATCAACAGCGCCAGGCCCACCAGGATTTTTTTAGCTCTCATCGTTTTTTTCCGCTCCGCACGCAAAACGGGGGAGGCAGATCGCGATCCACCGCCCCCGTTCGAACTCATTCTCTGCTGAAAAAACTAGCGCATATAAGAAGCCTTGATATGGCCCCAGCTGTCGTCTTCAACCGCCGTCGGCAAAAGCTCGGGCTGGGCCGGCAACAGGATGAAGTCGGTGGCGCACTTGCCGTCGCCATTGCCGCAGCGCTGACCGCCCAGACGCCAGGCGGCGAAGGCGCGGTCGGTCTCTTTATCGGTGCCTATGTCGTTGTCGATAATCGAGATGCTCATACCGATGATCTCGCCTTCGACGAAATCGTGCTGGATGCTATTGTCGGGCGACGCGTGATCGAAGTCGTCCCAACCGATGGTCCACCACTCGGCCTGGAGGGTCGCCTCGGTGCCGTGGGCGCCGTTGAGGGTAAAGGAGGTGCCGCAGCACGAATAGGGCTCGACATCGTGCCAGGTCGCGCTCGAGGCCCACAGCCAGTTCCAGCCGATCGGCTCCATCGGCGGCCAGCGATAGTGGCTCATCTGGTTGAGGCGACCACGGTTGCGCGCGACCTCTTCCTCGGTGTCGAAATCGTCGGCCCCGAACCACGAGACATCGCCGCCGTGGTCGGCGTCGAGATTGATCTCGAAGCTGTCGTCGCCACCGGCGCCGCCCACGCCACCGGCGTCGCGATCCCACAGATCGTCGAAGCGATCGTAGGTGAAGTAGAGGCGGTCGAGCTCGTCGTTCCAGCCCTGAGTCCAGCGGAAGTTTAGATCGGCGGCATTTACCTCGGCGCCGACCTCACCGGCCACTACCGTATTCAACGGCTCGCCATTGAACTCGGAAAAGGCCGACAGCCACAGATTGTCGGGCACGATATCCCACTCGGAAATGTCCCCGTCCATGACCGGCAAATGCGTCGTCGGCCACTGCCATACGCCTAGCACCAAACCTTCTGGCACATGGGCGAAGGCAGCACTGCTGAAGCTGAGTAGAGAAACTGCTGCGGCAAGCGCGATTGCTTTTCGCATGACTAACCTCCTATGGTTAGTAAGCTAAAATGTATGCCCCCTGAGATCGGGTGCGGAGTGCTTTTAATGAATTCGTTCAATCTTCATACCAATATAAACAAATAGAGCACAGCCATTCAATGACTAAAAATGCCAACAATATATCCCAAAATACCTACCGCCATATAATATCCCCATTATTTACCCGTAGACTTTCATGGTTTTTGTATGTATTTTCTGCGTATATATTATATATTTTCTCGATAAAATATATTTAATTTACAACAATTTACGTCATTTATAGACAATGCCAATTCCAGGCTCTCGGCAATTTCCATGCACAACATATAAAGATTTCTATCATTATGTCTAAACATATTGCCCAGCCCGAAGTCAATATTCGGCTCAACGACATCCAACTGGAATTTATCCGCACGGGCGAACGCACCTTGGCAGCGGGTAAATTGACCCGTACTCGCACAGTGCCAGAAACCATCGTCGCCCAGTGTCTGCAAGGCCAGTACGAGATCCGCACCCAGGACCAGACGATAGTCGTCAATCCGGGTGAAGTAGCCGTGATCGGTTCCGATGTGCCTTTTACCAATATCCATCACCTCGACGAAACCGGGGTGATGGCCTCCCGCTGGATCCACTGCCGGTTCACCATTTTTGACAATATCGATTTTTCCTCCCTACTCGACATACCGCTCAAAATCAGCGGCCCCCAAGCCGACCAGGCGGGTGATCTTATTAGCCAATTTTTAGCCATCGCCAATGGCCCCAACTCCCTGCTCAACTCCATCCGCACCAACGAACTGGCTTTTAAAATGCTCTATATACTCTGCGCGGTCTCAAAGCCCAGGTTCACCGATTTCGAAAATATCCGCTACTCTGAGCGACTGATACCAGTTTTCGATTATATAAACGACAATCTCAGCGCATCCATCTCCGTCAAGGACCTGGCCAAAGCCGCCCATATGTCGCTATCGCGCTTCTTCCCCTATTTCAAATCGCAGATACAACAGTCGCCGATGGACTACGTCAAGAAAACGCGCATTACCCGGGCTTGCCGCATGTTGGTCACTACCGAATTGTCGATCTTCGAAATCGCCGAAAGGGTGGGCTTTTGCAATCAGTTTCATTTTAGCAGGGTATTCAAGGAAATTTGCGGCGAGACACCCAGCGACTATCGCAGCCAGTTGGCCAACGCGCAATATTTAACAAGCGACAATTTGAAATAGCGCTTGCCCACTACCGCGCGAAAGGTTCCTATGCTAAGCACATTTTCACCACGGCGATGAACTTCAGAACCGGGCTGCTCGCGCTGTTGTCAAGCTGCTGCCTTGTCGCGGCAGTGCGGGAATCGGGCGCGGAGCGCATGGCCGACCTATTGCAAAAGCTGGCGCGCGAAACCAGGCAACGCATCCCCTCCGACCTGGACACCTACAATCTCAATAGCGCCAGCGCCGCCTATCTGCGCGCACAGCGGGCCGATGAAAAAGCTCCCATCCGGCAACTGCAACTGCGCCTGCAACTGATAACCCAACTGCTGCGTGCCGGCCAGACTACAGAGGCCATAGAGGAATTGCTCCAACTCGAAAGCCTCGCGGCGGACCAAACGCTGCCCACGCGTTTTGCCCCTGTGCTCCGCGACCTTTTTGGCCTCGCCTATCTGCGGTTGGGCGAAGAGTAAAATTGTCTGCTCCACCACACCATCGACTCGTGCCTGCTGCCAATGCGGGATGCCGGCATCCACTCGCTGCGAGAAGGTTCGCAACAGGCCGCGATGCATTATGCGGCGGCCCTGCGCGAAAACCCCGACGACCTCGCGGCCCGCTGGCTGCTCAATCTCGCCCAGATGACGCTCGGCCAATACCCCGACCAAGTACCTGCATCGCAGTTAATTCCCCCGGAGGTATTTCTTTCCGACTACGATATCAAGCGCTTCCGCGACGTAGCTCCCCAACTGGGCCTCGACGTGGTCGCCCGCTCCGGGGGCAGTATCGTCGAGGACTTCGACGGCGACGGTCATCTAGACATCGTCGCCTCGTCCTGGGGCCTGCTCGACCAACTGCGCTATTTTCGCAGCAATGGCGACGGCAGCTTCCAGGACCTGACCGCTGCAGCCGGATTGCTCGGTCAGGTCGGTGGCCTCAATCTCTGCCACGCCGATTACGACAACGACGGCCATCGGGATATTCTCGTATTGCGCGGCGCCTGGCTCGGCCGCTACGGCCACCACCCCAATTCGCTTTTGCGCAACATGGGTAACGGCACCTTCGCCGATGTGACGGAAATATCCGGACTGCTCTCCTTCCACCCCACCCATTCAGCCGCCTGGGGCGATTACGACAACGACGGGCTGCTCGATCTCTATGTCGGCAACGAATCCGACGGCTGGGAGCGCCACCCTTGCCAACTCTATCACAATAATGGCGACGGCACTTTTACCGATGTAGCCGCCGATCTCGGCGTCGACAATGTCGGCTTCGTCAAAGGTGTGACCTGGGGCGATTACGACAACGACGGGCTGCTCGATCTCTATTTGTCCCGCCTCGAACAGCCCAATGTCCTCTATCACAACCAAGGCCACCAGCAGCAATGGCGCTTTGCCGACGTCAGCGCAGCGGCTGGCGTCAGCGAGCCCATCGGCTCCTTTCCCACCTGGTTCTGGGACTACGACAACGACGGATTACTCGACCTCTTCGTCGCCGGCTACTACAACGAAAGCATCGGCGATATACCCGCGACCTACCTCGACCTGCCCAATCCCGCCGACCGCCCGCGCCTCTACCGCAACATGGGTAACGGTACTTTTGCCGATGTCGCGGCAGCCACCGGTTTAGCCGATATCATCCTGGCGATGGGGGCCAATTTCGGCGATCTCGACAACGACGGTTTCCTCGATTGTTATGTCGGCACCGGCAACCCCGACCTGCGCTCGCTCTTGCCCAACCGCATGCTCCGCAACGATCGGGGCCGCGCTTTCCAGGACGTGACGACTGCGGGCGGCTTCGGCCATATCCAGAAGGGACACGGCATCTCCTTCGCCGACCTCGACCACGACGGCGACCAGGACATCTACGTGGTCATGGGCGGCGCCTATTCAGGTGATGTCTATCAGAATATCCTCTTCGAAAATCCCGGCCACGGCAACCACTGGCTCACCTTGCAGCTAGCAGGCACCGCGTCCAACCGCGACGCCATCGGCGCCCGCATCAGGATTCGCGTCGTCGAAAATGGAATGCCGAGGGATATCTACGCCACCGTGGGCACCGGCGGCAGCTTCGGCTCGTCGAGCCTGCAGCAGGAAATAGGTCTCGGCAGGGCCGAAGTTGCCGCAGAAATCGCCATCACCTGGCCCGCCACCGGTCAGATTCAGACCTTCACCGATATCGCCGCAGATCAAGTTCTGCAGATTCGCGAAGGTGACGACCGGCCCGTGCCAGTCGACCGGCACCCCTTCTCATTCTCAAATAGCCGTGACGGCCATCAACACTGAGTATTCAACGAATAGCTGCATCATGACCGATTTCCGCAAGCGCCCGCTCAACCGCCTGCCACCCCGCACCGCGGTCCCCCATCTCCAGGTAGACCGCACGCGCCTGCTGCAGATATTCGCGTGCTTCCGCTCGCTCGCCCCGACGCCGGTGTACCAACCCCATATTGCCCAAGCTCTGCGCCTCGCCCCGCCGATGTCCGAGCAGTCTGAATACGTGCAGCGCATCGCCAAAAGACTTGAGTGCCTTGTCGAGTTCACCCCGTTCAAAATAGGTATTGCCGATATTGTCGAGTTGGGCTGCTTCGCCCTGCCGGCTGCCGGCCTGAGTAAAGACGTGTAGTGCGTCCTGAAAAGACTTCAGCGCCTCGTCCATCCGCTTTTGCGCGATATAAACGCGACCGATATAATCGAGCTCCGCCCCCCCTTCGAGATAGAGATCGAATTCCCGATACAGCGCCAGTGCATCGCGATGCGCCTGCAAGGCCTCATCGAACCGGGCCTGCTTGCTGAACACCTGGCCCATTTTGCTCGCCTGGACGGCGCGCCCGCGCGGATGATTGTGCCGGATATAAATATCCAACGCCTGTTGGTAGGCCACTAGCGCCGAATCGGGTTGCCCGCGATAGAGCTGCACATTGCCA
>JAYYUU010000219.1:0-6927 GCA_036343835.1 Candidatus Latescibacterota bacterium
GCGACTCCTTGCGCAATAGCGCCGAATGCGCCACCGCCTCGGCTACGTCGAGCAGCGAGCCCAACTCTAAGGCCGCGGTCAGATCGGTATTAAAAACCGACGACGTGTCTTCGACCTTGACCCGGGTCTAGCGCTCCTTGAGCTTGGGAATCTCAGCACAGGTCGCCTTGAGGCTCTCCTCCTCGCGGTAGATGCCCGCCCCCTGTTCCATCGTCTGCTGCAAATCGGTGCGGATATCGGCGATTTTCTCCGTGCCGTTATTTTTAAAGAACTGATTCTCGATCCGCTGCTCCTCGTCGACGACCTGGTGCTCCAGGCTGCTGTAGAGCGGCATCTTGGTCTCGGAGGCATACTGGACGGCGTGATGGCCGGCGCGGGCGCCGAAAACCAGCAGCTCCGACAGCGAATTGGAGCCCAGGCGATTGGCCCCATTGATGGTGGCACAGGCGGTCTCGCCCGCCGAGTAGAGACCGGGAATTGGCGTGGCGCCGTTAATATCGGTGTGAATCCCGCCCATCATATAGTGGACCACCGGGCGCACCGGCACCGGCTCGTGGACCGGATCGATGCCGACGTAGTTTTTGGTCAGCTCGCGCACGAAGGGGATCCGCTCGTCGATCTTCTGCTCGCCGAGGTGGCGCAAATCCAGATGGACATAGGTACCGTAGGGCCCTTCAAAAACATTGCCGGCCTTTTCCTCGTGGACAAAGGCACGCGAGACCATGTCGCGCGGCCCCAGCTCCATCTTGCCGGGCAAATACTCGCTGAGATAGCGATCGCCCTTGTTATTGATCAGATAGCCGCCCTCGCCGCGCGAGGCCTCGGTCATCAGGATGCCGGTGCCGGGTAGACCCGTGGGATGATACTGCACGAACTCCATGTCCTTGAGTGGACAGCCCGCCCGGTAGGCCATCGACATCCCGTCGCCGGTCTTGATTGCCGCATTAGTCGTAAAGGGGAAGATCCGCCCGCCGCCGCCGGTGCAGACGATCACCGCCTTGGCGGGAATCGCGTGCAGGGCACCCGAGCGCACGTTGATCGCCGCCACGCCGCAGGCCGCGCCATTATCATCGAGCAAGAGCTTGGTGACATACCACTCGTCGTAGCGCTCGATGCGGTCGAATTGCAGCGAGGTCTGAAATAGCGCGTGCAGCATGTGGAAGCCGGTCTTGTCGGCGGCGTAGAGCGTTCGCTCGACCGACATCCCGCCGAAGGCGCGCACGCTGATCCGCCCGTCTTCGTCCCGGCTCCAGGGGCAGCCCCAGTGCTCTAGTTGGATCAATTCGTCGCGGGCTTCTTTGACGAAGGCCTCGACCACGTCCTGGTCGGCGAGGAAGTCGCTACCCTTGATGGTGTCGAAGGCGTGCAAGTCTAAGCTATCGTCATTATCATCTCGAATCACACCGGCGGCCCCACCCTCGGCCGATACGGTGTGGCTGCGCATGGGATAGACCTTGGACACCAGGCCGACGCTGATGCTCTCGTCGGCCTGCACGGCGGCGATTGCCGCGCGCAGGCCCGCGCCACCGCCGCCTACAATCAGAATATCGTGTTTGGGTACGTTCACAGGGCAAGACTGCTCGATAAATGGTTTAAAAGGAGAGATCGGCTCGCGCCGACCCCGCGCCAATACGGGCCGAAATAAAAGTTCTCGGCCTGGGTTTATCAAAAAATAAGAGCTAGTAGCCCAAGGGGCAACTGCGCCCATAACCAATAACCCAAGGGGCGATTGCACCCATAGTGACTATGTTCTTCTTTTAGTGCAGTCGGGCAGTGTTTCAATGGGCGAGTTCAACATTGCACGTATAAGTCGCCAATACCACCAGGGCGCAAGCGGGATATTTCACGCATCGCTGCAGCAAAATGGATCGCCGCCTACTCGTAGCCATATCCCCGCACCGCGTCCTCGTCAAAACCCATAAAGTGTGCCAGCTCGTGCACCAGAGTGATCCCCACCTCCCGCGCCAGCTCGGCCCGCTCGGGGAAATCCTCCTCCAACGGACCCTGATAGAGCGCAATCACCGGTGGCAAATCTCCGCTGTCTTCTAAGCGCTGCTCGGGTAAAGGCGTACCGGAGAACAGCCCGTAGATCACTTCCTCCGGGTCGCCGGTAATCTCCTCGACGATCCCGGGATCGGGCCAATCCTCGATGACAATCGCCAGGTTGTCGAGTTCCTGGCGAAATTCCTTCGGCAGGCGCCCGAGGGCCTTTTCGACGAGCTTTTCGAAGGCGCGGCGATGCACTACCAGTCCGCGACGCTGCCGTCGTTTTCGTAATACAACTCGCCGCCCAACTCCTCGGAATAGTCGATATTCTTTTCGACCTCCGACTCAATCAGCTCAAAACCCAAGCCCGGCTTGGTCGGCAACTCGACATGGCCGTCGACCACCTGCCACGGCTCTTCAAGCAAGCCCTCGCCCAGACCCACGTCGACCTGTTCCTGACAGAGAAAATTGGGCACCACCGCATCCACCTGCATACAGGAGGAAAAAGCCACCGGGCCGATGGCGCAGTGCGGCAAGATATGGATATAGTAAACCTCGGCCATATTGGCGATTTTCTTCAGCTCGGTGATCCCGCCCGCATGCGAGCCATCGGGCTGGATATAGGCCACCGCCTGCTGCTCGAAAATCTCCTTAAACTCCCAGCGCGACAATAGCCGCTCGCCCGTGGCGATCGGGAATGGCACGTGGTCGGACACTTCTTTTAATGCCTGCGCATTTTCCTGCGGGATCGGCTCCTCGACAAACATCGGCCGCATGCCCTTAAGCTCGTGGCAGACCTCGATGGCCAGCCCCGGCGTCATCTTGCCGTGAAAGTCAAAACACAACTCCACATCGTCGCCGACCCACTCGCGCATCAAATAGGCGTTTTTGACGAAGGCGTCGATCCGCGACGGCGGCTCGTGCCCGCGCCAAGTGCCGCCCGGCCCCGATTTGAACGCGGTATAGCCTTTCTTGAGCAGCATATCCAGCCGTTCCCTGGAACGAGCCAACGCCCCGTCGCTATCGCTGCGAATACCCCAGTGCGCATAGACCCGGATCCGATCGCGGACCGCCCCGCCCAATAGCTTGTAGACGGGGACGTCGTAGTGTTTGCCGGCGATATCCCACAGCGCCTGATCGATCCCCGATAGCGCGCTCATCAGCACATTGCCGCCGCGAAAAAAAGCCGAGCGATAGACGTGCTGCCAGTGGTGTTCGATGCGCAGGGGATCTTTGCCGATAAAGTATTCGGCCAATTCCTCCACCGCGCCCCAGGTGCTTTTGGGCTTGCCCTCCAGCGTGGTCTCGCCCCAGCCGACAATCCCGTTGTCGGTGGTGATCTTGACCAGGCGCATGCGCTGGAGCGGAAAAAACTGTTCGAGCTTGGCAATCTGCACGGAATATTCCTTTCGCTAGTGGCACTCGCGGGTCACGACCGAACTCGACTTGCCGACCAGAAAGTCGAAGTCGACCCCCTTGTCGGCCTGCATCACGTGATCGACATAGAGGCTAATATAGCCCCGGGTGTCGTGCGGCTCTAAGGGCTGCCACTCGGCGCGGCGCCTGGTCAGCTCCTCGTCGGAGACGTCCAAATGCAGACGCCGTCCCTCGACGTCGAGTTCGATCATATCGCCGTCGCGCACCAGCGCCAGATGGCCGCCGATGGCCGCCTCGGGCGCGACGTGCAGCACCACCGTGCCATAGGCGGTGCCGCTCATCCGGCCGTCGGAAATGCGCACGATATCGCGGACGCCCTTTGCCAATAGCTGCTGCGGCAAGCCCATATTGCCGACCTCGGCCATGCCGGGATAGCCGACCGGTCCGACATTCTGCAATACCAGCACGCTATTTTCGTCGACGTCCAGATCATCGCTGTCGATCCGCTGGTGATAGTCCTCGATGGTCGCGAAGACCACGGCCTTGCCCCGGTGCTGCATCAGTTCGGGCGAGGCCGCCGAGGGCTTGATGATCGCTCCGTCCGCGCAGAGATTGCCCCTGAGCACGGCCAGACCCGCCGCCTCGATCAGCGGCTTGTCCAGCGGCGCGATCACCTCGCGGTTGTGGCAGACCGTACCCTCGATATTCTCACCGAGCGAATTGCCCGTCACCGTCAGAGCCCCCATGTGCAACTGGTCGCGCAATTCGTCGATGACCACCGGCAAACCACCCGCGTAGTAGAAGTCCTCCATCAGATACTTGCCCGCTGGCATCAGATTGACCAGCAGCGGCAACTGACTGCCCAAGCGGTCGAAATCGTCCAATTCCAACTCGACACCAATCCGCCCCGCCAGCGCCAACAGGTGGACTATAAAGTTGGTCGAACCGCCGATAACGGCGTTGACCACAATCGAATTCTCAAAGGCCTCGCGCACCAGAATCTTGGACATCACCAGATCCTCGTGCACCATCTCGACAATCCGCGACCCCGCCATATGGGCCAATACCTTGCGCCGCGAGTCGGGGGCGGGGATCGCCGCCCCGCCAGGAAAAGTCATACCCAGCGCCTCGACCATACTGGCCATCGTCGAGGCCGTGCCCATGGTCATGCAATGCCCGTCCGAGCGCGTCATCCCAGTCTCGGCCAGCGCGAACTCATCGCGGGTAATCTTGCCGGCGCGCAAATCCTCGCTGAACTTCCAGACATCCGTCCCCGAACCGATATCGCCGCCGCGATATTTGCCATTGAGCATCGGTCCACCGGGCACCACGATAGTCGGCAAATCGACGCTGGCCGCCCCCATCAGACACGCCGGCGTGGTCTTGTCGCAACCGGTCAACAGCACCACGCCATCGACCGGATTGGCCCTGATGCATTCCTCCACATCCATGCTCGCCAGATTGCGGAAGAGCATCGTCGTCGGCCGCATAATCGGCTCGCCCAGCGAAGTGACGGGAAATTCGACCGGCAGGCCGCCCGCCTCGTAGACGCCGCGCTTGACCGCCTCGGCCAGATCGCGGAAGTGGATATTGCACGGAGTGAGTTCCGACCAGGTATTGCAAATCCCAATAACCGGCCGTCCGTCGAATTCGTGGTCGGGCAGTCCGCGCTTCATCCAACTGCGATGGATAAACCCGCCCTTATCGTCGCGCCCAAACCAGTCGGCGCTCCGCAACTTACCATGGTCTTCAGCCATCACCTTCCTCTAACTTTAATAGTGTATTACCAAAGCAGTACCCAACCGACGCAAATCAATCTATATAATCTGCTTGCTGCCGCAACTGTACGTGGAAGACAGACAGGGCAAGACCCTCAGACCAACATTGCGAGGCACAAGGCATACAATTCGCGCTTGCCCCCCCAGAATCCCAATCTTAAGTTCAATTCAACCTCCAATTCTCAATCAAAACGCCTCTATGCATATCAATCGCATCGCCGTCATCGGCTCCGGCACCATGGGCAGCGGCATCGCCCAGGTCCTGGCGAGGGCCGGTTTAAAAGTTCTGCTCCACGACGCCAACCCCCACGTCCTCGAGCAGAGCCTCACCACCATCGCCGCACGCCTGCGCCAGCAAAGCGCCAAAGGCCAGTTGGAACCAGCCGCCTGCGAAACCGCCATCGCCGCCCTGCGCGGCAGCGATCGACTCGCGGCATTGGCCGACGCCGAAATGGTCATCGAAGTCGTGCCCGAACGCCTCGACCTCAAAGTCGACGTCTTCACTCGCCTCGGCCAACTCGCCGCGCCAGAGACCATTCTCGCCAGCAACACTTCCGGTCTCGATATCGACGCCCTCGCCCAGGCGGCCGGCCGGCCGGAAAAAGTCATTGGGATGCATTTCTTTAACCCGCCGCCGGTTATGCCACTGATCGAAATCGTACGGGCGGCGGAGACTTCCGCGGCGACTTGCGCCACCGTCATGGCCCTGGCCGAACGCCTGGGCAAAACCCCCATCCCCGTCGCCAATAGCCCCGGCTTCGCCGCCAACCGCATCCTCTTCCCCATGATCAACGAGGCCATTTACGCCCTGGCAGAAGGCGTCGCCAGCGCCGCCGACATCGACCGGGTGCTGGTTTTGGGAGCCAGCCATCCCCTGGGACCATTGGCCCTCGCCGACTTCGTCGGGCTAGACGTGACCCTCGACATCCTCGCATCGTTCGAGCAGCGCTTCCAAAATCCCAAATACCGCCCCTGCCCCCTGCTGCGCGAAATGGTCGAGCGGGGCGAGTTGGGCCGCAAAACGGGTCGGGGATTCTTCTCCTATCCCTAATCGCCGATGTGGCGTCTCCTGCTGATCTCGTGCCTTTTCGTCGCCTGCGGCTCAATCCGCCCGGCCCCGCGCTATACCGACTCCCTGGGCTCGGGCGGCGTGGTGCGCGAACTCGAGAAGCGCCGCCGCGCCAGCCCCGACCGCCTCGCCCACGTCGTCGAAGGTTATCTCGGAGTGCCCTATAAGTGGGGCGGCACCACCCGCGCAGGCATGGATTGTTCGGCTTTTACCCGGGCCATTTTCCGCGAGACCTACGGGGTAGAGCTGCCCCGCACCTCCAAACAGATGTACGGCGTCGGCCGCGCCGTCGCCCGGCGGCAAGACCTCAAACCGGGCGATCTGGTCTTCTTTGAGAACACCTACTCGGGACCGGGGGTCTCCCACGTCGGGATCTACCTGAGCGAGGGACGCTTCGCCCACGCCAGCTCGAGCGAGGGCGGCACCATCACCCCACTCGACAATCCCTATTTTCAACCCCGCTACGTCGGCGCCCGGCGCATAGAACGCTAAATGCGCGCCGGCCTGCCGCTCCTCGCCCTAGCCATTGAGGCGTGTTGTTGCTATCTGGTCTCCATCGGCGATCTCCGCAGCCAGGTGCCGAGGTTCTGGACCGGGTTTTTTTTCGCCTTCCTCTGCTATGCGGTCGCGGCCTGGCTGGTCCTGCGCCGCTCGCAAGACTCGCTACTCCTCATCCTCGGCGCCGCCCTGGCCTTCCGCCTGACGCTGTGGTGGAGC
>JAYYUU010000220.1:0-7183 GCA_036343835.1 Candidatus Latescibacterota bacterium
AAAATCCGCAGGGAATCGCCGCTGTCGGGATTGGTCAACACCTGGTAACGCGCGCCGCTGTCGTCTGTAAACCAGGGGGTTGTGGCGCCCGTGTCTGGATCCTGACGTTGGCCCTGTTCGCTGAAAAGGCGGATCTGGCCGTTGACAAAATCCTCTTCCCGGCCCAGGGCCACGTCCACGAGTTCGATGGTTTCTATGGGCGCGGCGTCGAGCAGGATCTCGTCGAAGCGCCGGCTGGCCTGGCCGCCGGGTTGGTGTTCGACAAAGGTGGGATTGAGGTAGAGTGCGAATTCGCTTTCTTCCCTGAGTTTGACATCGTTGGGCCAGATCTCGGCGACGGTCCGGCGCGCCACCGGCGGCAGGAATTCCACCTTGATCGACCGCAGGCTGGCGGCCACTTCGGGCGAGGTCGACAACAGTCTGGCCTGAATCTGCAGAAAGCGGCGCGGACTGGGCGAGGCGACCAGTTGGCCCGAACGGTTATAGCGCTGGCTCCAGCTGCTCCAGCCGCCGCCCGGTTTCAGTCGGTTTACGATCGGTCCTTTGAAGCTGGTCGGCAGATTGTTGTAGTCGGTTTCGGTCTTGGGTTCGCCGCCGCTGCCGTAGTGTTCGATCACTTCTACCAGACGGTCCCCGGTGCGGGTGCGGATCTGCATATCCACCAGCTCTTCATCGGGCAAATCGGCTTCCCATTTGATGCGGCCCAGAATAACCGAACCCGGCAATTCGATCATCGGCGAGGTGAGCGTGACTTCGGAAGGGTAGCCCTCGCCGAATAGCTGCACCTCGCGGATGCGGTCGCCGGTGTTGTAGCCGCCGGCGCGGCCGGCCTGCCCGGTGAAGATCTGGCTGTTCAGGTAGCGCACCTGCTCGAGTCTTTCGAACCCGCTCTCCGCCGCACCCACTCCTACCCCCGACCATGGGGTAGAATTCCGTGCAGATCCTGCCTGGCGGTACATCTCGCGCCATTTCAGGCTGCCGTTGGAATCGCGCGATCCGTCTGAGATGCGCACCACCATCTCGTCGATCCTGCTGATGCCGCCGACCATGCGGAAATAGTCGAGCCAGAACCGGGCACCGAGGTCCAGGGTCATAATGCCGCGATCTTCGAAACGGGGGTCGGGCGACCAAACGAATTGCAGGTAGTTGCTCTCGTAGCGACCGTCAAAACCGGGCAGACCGCCGAAGGTGCCGGTCAAGTCGACGCTGCCGCCACCATCGATGATATCCAGGGCGATATTGTCGCCCTGGGTCCAGACCTCCACTTCGGACAGGCGGGGACGCTCCCGGCTGTAGTAGACCAGGCGGCCGCGGCGTTCGGGGCTGACCCCTTCGTATATATCCTGGGCGACCTTGGTTTCGCTGCCGGCAGCGTTGACGATATGGTAGTCGATGCCGCCCTGTTCGTCGAGCGGCAAGGCCGCGAATTCGTCCGCGGTAATGACAGCAAATTTGTCGAGTTTGCTGTCGGTGACCGCGAGGCGCAGGTTGTGGAGTTGCCGATAGAGGCCTTCGCCGTCGGGATCGAGGTCGAATTCTACAATGTCGGTGTTTTCGACGGGGGCGATGGTGCGGTCGATCAGCGACAATTCGGCGTTGCGCAAATCCGAAGGGGTGCCGAGCAGGCGCACCTGGCGGAAGGGCTCGCCCTGGTCGCCGCCGAGGAAATGCAATACCACCTTGGTAACCGGGACCAGCCGGCCCAGATCGATATCGAGCGTCCAGCTGTCCAGCGAGTGGCTGTGGTACTCGACGCGGCGATCCCTGGCGGATGCCGCGTCGTAGGTGGCCTTGTCGACCCGCTGTTCCACGCCCCCGTCGCTGACGAAAAAGTAGAGGGGGCCCTGCACCGCCAGCGCCAGCGCGTCGTAGGTGGCCTTGTCGACCAGGGTGCTGGGTTCCCAATAGGTGGTGGGATCGCCGTCGAGGGCGGCGGCGGCCGTTTCGATAGCGGTGCCGGCCTGGCGGATGCCGCCGTGGAAATAGTACCAGATAACCGGATCGCCGACCTCGATATTGTCCTTTGCTTTGGCCTTTAAATGGACGATCGGCACTCCGGCGACGGTGGCCGGGGCGGTGCGGATATTGAGCGGTATGGGGCGGTCGGCCCGGTTTAATTCTTTGACTATTTTTTCATAGGCCTTCAGGTCGCCGATCAGCGTCTGGAAGCGGCCGACGTCGAGGATGGCATTGGTCGTCCGGCCGATCCATCGCGGCACGACGATATGGGTCGCGGGATCGATGCGCACCGCGTGTTTGGGGCGCGTCCACTGTTCCCACTGCACCGCCTGGTCCACCACCACCCCGTCGGCGGTAAACGCAAACCCCTCCTGGGCCCCCGCCCGGACGGCCATCAGCCCGGCGATGAGGAAAAACAGCATGTGTCGTGTCGTGCGTCGCATAGTCACCATCCTTTAGCGGACGCTGCGCCCCGCGTTAATCGTCTTGCGTTTCCCGCACCAGGCTGGCCAGCAGTGCTGCGGGCAACGCCGCGGTGAGCTGGTCACCGAAGACCTCTACCTGGTCCTGGTATTTTTGCCGCAGCGACGCCAGCCACTGTTCGACGCGCGCTTGCTCGGCCCGTTGTATCAGGATCGCCCGTGCCCGGCGTTGGGCCTGCGCTGCGGGTTCGGGCCGGGCGGCCTCTTTGTGGACCACCTTGAACAGGGCAAACCCTTCGCGGGTCTGCACCGGCCCTTCGACGCTACCGGCCTCCGCCTGCTGCAGCGCTTGCCACAGGTCGGGGTAGGGGATGCTGTTGTAGCTGTGCATGCACACCAGACCGTCTTCGCGCCGCGGCCTGAGCTCGAAACCCCGGATCTGGGCCAATTCGATCCAGTCTTCTGCGCCGGTTAAGGTTTCTTTGAGTTGTTGCGCCTGTTGCCGGTCGTGCGCGATGAGCTCGTCAAAGCAGATCGACTCGGGGACCATGAATCGTTCGGGATGCGTCACGATATAGCTCTTGACGTCTGCATCCGCCACGGCCACCTGTTCGCTCACATGGCGCTGGTACGCGGTTTTGATCAGCAATTCCTCGGCGGCGCTCGCCAACCACGCGGTCACCTCCGGCTCCTGGTGATAATTCGCCTTTTCGGCGGCATCCGCCAATACGAGTTCGGGTAGTATCGCACGGCGGGCAAAGGCCTCAATGGCCGCGCTGTCCTGCCGGGCAGCGCGGCTGCTCACCCGATGTTTTTTCAACATCTCGAGGTATTCCCCAAGGGAGACCTGGCCGCCCTCGTAGGTGAACAGCGGCTGGTCCGCCACGGGGCGATAAGCTGATTGCGGTGCATTGGCCTGTGCCCGCATCCACGCCAGTCCTCGCGTCGCCAACTGCCAGTCCAGCTCGTAGGCCAGCAGTTCCACCTGCTGTTGTTCGACTTCCCGCTTTTTGGCTTTGGCCAACCCCTTGAACAGAAAATCCCGCTGGCTGGCCACCTCGACCTGGCGATCCCCGATAAAGCGCACCAGGTGAAATTTCGGGCCAATGGGCAATGGCGGGGAAACGACGCCGGTCGGCTGGCGGTCGAATATCGCCGCGGGAATTCCCGTGCGACCGGCCAAAGACCGGTTCATAAAACCCAGTTTGCCGCCTCGTTCGGCGACCCGTGGATCCAAGGTGTATTGGGCGGCCATTTCCTCGAAGGAAGCGCCGGCCTCGAGTTGCCGGCGGATCTTTTGGGCTTCGGCCTCGGTTTTGACCATGATCGCGGTCACTCGACGTTCCCGCGCCAACCCCTGCTTCTGAAAAAAGCGTTCGATATCAGCGTCGGTGACCCGCGTCCGGGGGTGCAGGTCGCGCTTGCGATACAGGTTGGCGAGGAAGGTGCGACGCTGGAGCTGGCTCTCGACCCGTAGCGCCGGTGCCCCTGCGAGCTCCATATCGCGCGCCTGGCGCAGCATCAACTGTCGGTCGATCAAAGTCTGCAAGTAGTCCTGCCGCGCCGCCTGACCCTGTTTGGCCGGACGCAGCCCGGGCAGCACGTCTAAGGCAAAACGGCGCAGTTGCTCGGCGGTGATCTGTACGTCGCCGACTTTGGCCACCAGCGTCTGCACGGCTGGTTGCTCTTGGCCGCAGGCCGCCGCTATAACCAACGCGACCCAAAGGGTTGCGCGCCGCCCCGCACCCATATCGGTGCGACCATCTCCTTGCCGCAAAACCTACTCCTCGGGGTTTTCTGCTTTGGTGTCCATGACTACATTGCGCACGAACGCCTAAGTCTCTGATATACGGATAAAGATACATAAACATTAGACGCGTTCAAGGGAATTCGCCTTTATGAGTTTTATCGCGCGGATTTGCGCCGCCATACCGCATCCGATCTATGTGGGGCTGCTCGGGCTGGTGTGCTACGCCAATACGCTGGGCAATGGCTTTGTCTTCGACGACTCGGCCTACCTCGCCAGCGCCCTGGTGCGGGATCTGGCCATCGGCGATATCTTCAGCACCAACTGGTTGGGGCTGGATATCTACCGACCACTTACCTTGCTGTCGCTGGGCTGCGATTTCCTGCTCTTCGAGGAAAATCCCCTCGGCTACCATCTGACCAATCTCGTTCTGCACCTGGTCAATGGCCTGCTGTTCTACCTCCTGGCCAGGGATATACTCCGCCGGGACCAGGCCGCGCTGTGGGCCGCCTTGCTGTATATAAGCCATCCAATCCAGACCGAAGTGGTGGCCTGGATATCCGCCCGGGGCGACTTGCTGGCCACCTCGCTGTTGCTAAGCGCCTTTTTCGCCCACCGGCGCGATTCGCGGCGTTGGCGCTTGCTGGCCTGGACCCTCTACGCCGGCGCCCTCCTGGCGAAGGAAACCGCGGTGATTTTGCCGGTTGTGCTTTTCCTGCGCGACTTTTACCTGGATCGTTGCGAAGATCGCTCGGCGTCTTTTTTGCCGATCTGGCTCAAGCGCCATTGCGGCTATGGCGTGGCCCTGGTCGCGGTACTGGCGTTGCGTTGGCTGGCGATGGGGGATACTGCGGCGCCCGCCGGCCCGGTCTCGACCAATTTCCTGGCCGACCTCGGCGTCTGGCAGCGTCTCGGCACTACCGTGGCGATCCTGCCGCGCTACCTGCTGCTATTGGTCGTACCGCGACACTTGTCGGCCGACTATTCCCACGCCTCTATTCCCCCCGTCGCCTCGCCTTTGGACCCGTGGTTTATAGCCGGTCTGGCCAGTATCGCGGTGTTTATCGCGCTGCCCAGATTGGCGCGGTCGCGCTTGCCGACCTTTACCGCCGTTTTCTTCTGGTTATGTCTGCTGCCGGTGGCCAATCTGTTTTTCCTGGCGCCCAGCGGCATGGCCGAACGCTATCTGCATCTGGGGATGATCCCGGTTGCCTTAATCCTGGGATGGGGCGGAGGACACTGGCTCGACGCCAGGCCGGCGTGGCGGCGCTCGGCTTGGGGCGTCGCGCTGAGTGTCGTGTTTATATTTGCTGCCGGCACCATGGCCCGCAACCGGGATTGGCGCAGCGACTTCACCTTGTTCACCGCCGTTCTGGCGCACTACCCGAACAACGCCCGGGCCCACGACAATCTGGCGTTCACCTACTATCAGCAAGGGCAATACGCCCACGCCATACACCACTACCAGCGAGCCGTGGCTATCCAGCCGACGCGTCTGCGGGCCCATTTCAACCTCGGGTTGTTATATAGCCAGTCGCAGCGCTACGCCGCAGCCATCGCCGCCTTCAAAACCGCGCTGAGCCTGTATCCGAACCATGTTGAAACCCATTTTAATTTGGGGCTGACCTATCAGAAAACCAGGCGTTATCGGGAAGCCATAGGGCATTACCTGGCGGTTCTCACTATCGATCCGCGCCACCAAAAATCCCACTATAACCTTGGCCGCGCCTATGAGGACATCGGCCGTTTAGAGGCGGCGGTCGCGCAATACACCGCGCTGATAGATCTGGATGCCCAGGCGGTAAAGGCTTACTACCGTCTGGGCGAACTATACCGCCGCCAACACCGCTACGAGGACATGGCCGCTATTTGGACAACTCTGCTGCGTCTCGCGCCGAGACACCAAGACGGAGATAGAATTCGTCATTTTTTACAGCAGGCGGCCAGGTAAAAAGGGCGGACTTTCTGAACAGCCACTATATATACTTGATGTAAGATTTTAATTTTAAATGACTTAATATTTTTAAATGCGATATGGAAGCTGATTGCCAAACCCAAAATAATGCTTGATTTTAGTTTTTATTTTAGTTTTCTTAGCTGCATTAGGATAGTCAAGAAATATAGGGGTGTCTTTCTCACTCGTATTTTTCCCATAACCTCTCTAAGGGGGATCACAGAATATGCGTAAAATCGTATTGAGTGCCTTGCTTGTTGCGGGCCTTGCAGTACCGGCCCTGGCCCACTTTCCTCCTGGGGAGCTCTTTTTCGCCGTGCAGTTTCCCGACGCCAATGTTCCGGTCATCGACGGCAATCACGCTGACTGGGGCGTCGTGCCTCAGATCCCGTACGAAGTTGGCAACGACAAGTATTCCGACTCCGTATACAGCAAATTGCGCGGCGAGATCGACGTCAGCGATTTGAGCGTGCGGCAGGTGGTCGGTTGGAACGACAATACCAACCTGCTCTATTTTATGGCTGAAGTCTTTGACAATGTTCACAGCCGCGATGCCGAAACCCCCAACGCCTGGTGGGCTGATGACGCCTGGGAAATCTATATTTCTCCGACGCATCCCGAGATCGAGGGTGGCGGCGGTTATGCACCGGGGCAGGACGGTATCCTCAAAATAGGGTACAACTTTTCCATGCCGCCGACTGCCGGTGCCTGGGGCGGTTACAATCCTCCTTTTGAATGGGTTACCGAACCCGACAACAACGATGCGTGGAAGATGGCGTACACCTTTTCGGGTGAAGAATTCGGCGAGAGCACCTATTTCTACGAAGCCTGGATCCGGCCATTTGATTTTATTCCCGACGATGGCGACCGGGCCGCTGCTGAAGAGACCGATCTGGAAGAAGGTCAGGTTATCGCCATCAGCTGGACCTTCGGGGATTTCGATACCCCCGGCGGTGCCGCCCTCGAAGATTATCAGGGCTTCTGGTCGATTTCGCCGGAGGGCTGCTGCCGTGCCGATAACGACATGGTCATGAGCGAATTGGACGATAATATCGCTTGGGGCGACCAGGTCTCGGCCGTCGAATCCAACACCTGGGGCCG